>JAWKYB010000007.1 GCA_041396705.1 Alphaproteobacteria bacterium | reverse complement strand
GTCCACCGCCTGCAGCAAGCCGGCGCGCCGCAGGTCGAAGGTCACCGCCAGGTCGCGGACCTCGAGCAGGTTGCCGGGCGCCATCGCCGCTGTCATCGGCCGGCACCCGGCGGGTCGCCGCGCGACAGTACATGGCCGTAGGCGGCGAAGTTGGCCGCCGTGGTGTCGCTGACCGCGATGCCATGGCGCACGACCGCAGCGGCGGCCTGCGCGACCACCGCCTCGAAGTCCTCGAGCTGCGAATCCAGGCGGATCGCACCGCCGTCGCCGCGCAGCATCAGCTGCATCCATCCCCTCTGCCGGTCGCGGCGGGTGGAGAAATAGGACAGCTTCACCCGGCGCACCTCATCCCAACGCACAGTAACCCGGCGCAAACCCTGCGTCGATATCGCGCCCGGCCCGACCTGCACCGCCGTCTTCTGGCGCACCCCCGTGCGCAGGCCGAACAGCGCGAACACCCCTGCAAGTCCGCCGAGCACGATCGCCGCCGCCCCGCTGGCTCCGGTCACCGCCAGCGGGCCCAGCGTGAGCACCAGGCCCGCCGCGCTGCGCCCGTAATCACGGTACAGCTCCTTGCGGTCATAACGATGGCTGGTCTCGATCGGGTCCATGACCTGGATCATAGAATGCCGGGTCACGCCGGGAACAGGGCCTGGGGCGCCAGCAGCCTGGCATGCGGGTGGCCGGCCACCGCCTCGAGGAAGCCGGCGAGGAACGCCCAGGTGGCCGGATCGTGGTCGGCGTGATGGGTCAGCAGGCCGGTCGGCTCGGCCGGATCGACCGTGCCCTCGCGGCGTGCCGCGAGATGCGCCAGCGCCTGGCCCAGCACCGCCGCCTCGCCGGCGAAGCCGCGGTCGCCGCGCCATGCGATCGGGTCGATGTGGGTGTTCACGCTGACCAGTCCCGCCGTCGCCGTCCTCGGGCCGAAGCCGGACAGGCCGCGGTAACCCCACTGCGGCAGCACGGCCGTCACGGCCGGATCGATCCGGTTCCAGGGCGGCACCATGACCGGCAGCAGCCGGTCGGCGAGCACGCCGGACAGCCTGGCCCAGCCGGCGGCGAGATCGGTGCGCAGCGCCGCCATCGGCCGGTCGCCGCCGAGCTCGATCTTGCGGACACGCCCGGGGCCAGGCAGCGCATGGTCGACATGGGCAAAGCCGTGCTGGGCGACCCGGGCGAGCGGGAAGTCGGCCAGCATATCCGCCACCGCCGCATCGAGGGCGGCCGGCACCGCGGCCAGCAGCACCGGCGCCGCGAAGCCCGCGGACAGGGCGAGCAGGCGCCGGATTCGCGGCCCGGGCGCACGCAGGTCGTCGTCGCGCCACCAGAAGGTGGCACCGCCCGGGATCCCGTCCCAGGCGTCGAGTTCAGCCGCGAGGGCCGCCCAGTCAGCCATGCACGCATTCCCGCAACAGGCAGGCGCTGACCGCAGCACCGTCGAGCGCGAGGTCCGGCCAATGCGTCGGGTGCGCGGCGGCCGCGTCGATCGCGTCGGCCAGCGACCGCGGCGTCAGCCCGGCTTCGTCGACCACCGCGACCAGGCCCAGCGTCGCCAGCCGGGCGGCGCGCATCGGCTGCTCGGTCTCGCCGCTGCCCGCGAAGGGGACCAGGACGGCCGGAACGCCGCTGACCGCGATATCCATCACGGTGTTGTAGCCCGCCTGGCTGACCGAGACGACCGCCCCGGCCAGCGCCGCCGCCAGGTCCGGCACCGCGCGCGCGACCGTCACGCCGGCCGCGGACGCCGCGCAGAGCCGGTCGAAATCCGTCGCCGGCAGGTTCGGCCCGGTCAGCAGCGTCCACGGCAGCGCGCCCTGCCGCGGCATGGCGCGGGCGTCCAGCGCGGCGCGCAGCAGCGCGGCGCCGACCGCTCCGCCGCCGGCCGACACGATCACGCCGTCGCGCGGCCGCGGCGCCGGCGCGGGCGGCGCGACATAGCCGGTATAGGCGATGCGGTCGGCGATCCGGTCGGCGGCGCCGAAGCTCTCCTCCAGGCGGACCAGCGACGGATCGCCGTGGACCAGCACGCGATCGACATGCGCCGCGACCAGGGCCGCGGTCTCGCGCTCGCGCTCGGGCTTGCGCCGCTGCAGGATGTCGCGGATCGAAACCGCCACCCGCGGCCGCGGCCGCGACGCGGCAATCCGCTGCAGCAGCGGCACCAGCTCGAAGCGCATCTGGCGGCGCCCGAACGGAAAGCTCTCCAGCAGCACGATGTCTGGCTTGACCCGGTCGAACAGCGCCAGCAGGGCATCGCGCCGCGCCGCCTCGCCGGCGGCGTCGAGCGGTCGGCCGGCCGCGTCGACCAGGCCGCCGAAGTCGCTGCCGGCGCTGCGCAGCGGCGGCAGCTGCACCACCTCGGCGCCGCCGAAGCCGAACGGCGCGCTCGGCTCGCCGCCCTGGGCGACGGTGACGGCGAAGCCGCCGCGCACCAGGCCCTGGGCCAGCAGCGCCGCCCGCCGTAGATGTCCGATGCCGAGCAGGTGCTGGACATGGAACAGCAGGCGGGGCGGACCGGCCACGGCGGCGCGCTAGTCCGACCGCGCGCCGGCGCCGAGCGGCAGGTTGAGCCGGACGATGCCGACCGCGCCGCCGGGGGCGACCGTGAATTCGTGGGCGACGGCGCGGATGCGCAGCCCGGCATAGTCCGGCGGCGGCTCGCCGACATAGTCCCAGTCCAGCGCCAGCGCGACCAGCGCGCGGATCACCCCCTGGTGGGCGAAGGCCAGCGTCGGCGCGCCGGCCACGGCCACGTCGGCGAGCCAGCCGGTCAGCCGGTCGTGGAAGCCGCGCCGGCTCTCGCCGCCCGGGGCGGCATAGTCGAGGCCGGCGTCCTGCATCGCCTGCAGCCGGTCCTCGCCGACGTCGGCCGCGACCTCGGCATAGGTCATGCCCTCCCAGGCGCCATAGCCGATCTCGCGCAGCCGGTGGTCCAGCACGATGTCGTCGGGCGCGCCGAGCATGCGCGCGGTATCGAGCGCGCGCTGCAGCGGGCTCGATACCCAGCGCAGCCGCTCGAGGCCCTCCGGCAGCCGCCACGTCGCCACCATCGCCCGCCCCTCCGGGCTGAGCGGGATGTCGCTGTGGCCTTGCAGCCGCTTGTCGGCATTCCAGGCCGTCGGTCCGTGGCGGATGATCACAAGACGGGTCATCGGGTCTCCATCGCGCGCCCGTCGTTCCCGGGTTGCGGCGGCGCTCGCTGGTCTCAGGCTTGCCGCCGGTGGGCCAGGACGAAGCGCAGGGCGTCGTCCAGCACGGCCGCGGCGGCGGCGAGGCCATGTTTAGCGGCAGTCGTCGCCCGCGCATAGTCCGCCATGGCCCGCCGGCGCCCGGCGTCCGACAGCAGTTCGCGCACCGCGCCGGCGATGCCGGCCGCGCCGGGCGGCGACACAACCAGGCCGCTGCGGCCGTGCTCGACGATCGTGGCGACCCCGCCCTGGTCGCCGGCAACGACCGGCAGGCCGGCGGCGCGCGCCTCGAGCAGCGCCATGCCGAAGGCCTCGTTGACGGCCGGCCATACCAGGATGTCGGCACAGGCATAGAACTCGGCGAGCGCCGCCGGCCCGAGCGCGCCGACCAGGCTGGCGCGGGGGCCCAGCGCCGCCGCCACCGCGGTCCGGGCGGGGCCGTCGCCGGCGGCAACCAGGTGCCAGCGCAGGTCCTGCAGCCGGGCCAGCGCCTCGCCCAGCATGCGATAGGAGGCGAGCTTGTCGCCCTCGCGCATCATCGCCACCGCCAGCAGCCAGGGCCGGTCGGCCGGCAGGCCGTAGCGCGCGGCCACCGCCGCCCGGTTCGCCGCCCGATCCGCCGGCTGCGCGGGCGGCGCGTCCAGGTCCAGGAACGGCAGCAGCGGCCGAATCCGGTCGGGCCGGTCGAGATGGGCGGACACCGCCGGCTCGTCGGCCGGATTCAGCGACAGCACCGCATCGGCCCGCGCCAGCGCCGCGGCGACCGCGCGCTCGCCATGCACCCACGGACCGGCCAGACGCTTCGGCGCCGACGATGCCTCGGCCACCAGATAGGGAATGTCCAGCGCCGACGCGACGGCCGGGCCGATCCAGTCCGGCGCCTTGTAGTAGAGGTGATAGGTCAGCCAGGCCTGCGGCCGTTGCGCGAACGGCCGCGCCGGAAGCATGCGCACGAGCCGGCGCGACGCGGCCGCGGCGGCGCGCTCCGCCTCCGGCAACAGGCCGGGGGTGGCGCAGTAGGTGCGCACCGACGCCATCAGCTCGACGCTGTGCCCGGCCAGAACCAGGGCGCGCATCAGCAGGCGGGCCACCAGCCGGTCGCCGGACGGCACCGGATGATGCGGCGGCTTCAGCGGTGCATAGAAGCCGATGCGCATCAGGCCTCTGCCACCGCCTGCACGCCGGCCGCCAGATAGGGACGCAGGCGGGCGGCCAGTGCATCGAGGCCGGCACCGTGGTCGAAGCGGGCGCGGACATGGGCGTCGCCCGCCGCGCCGAGGCGCGCGCGCAAGGCCGGATCGCGGATCAGCGCGTCCAGCGCCGCCGCGAGGGCCGGCGGGTCGGCCGGCGCGACCAGCCGGCCGGTGCGGCCGTCCTCGATCAGCTCGGGAATGGCGGAGACGCGGCTGGCCAGACAGGCGAGGCCCTGGCTCATCGCCTCCATCAGCACGTTCGGCAAGCCGTCGCGGTCGCCGTCCGGCGCCACCTTCGACGGCAGCACGAACAGGTCGGCCGCGCGACAGGCCGCGATCACCTCGGCCTGGTTGCGCGCCCCCTGCCAGGCGATCCGGTCGGCCAGACCCAGTGCCGCCGCCTGCGCCATCAGCGTGTCGCGCAGCGCGCCGCCGCCGATGTGGGTCCAGGTCCAGTGCAGGCCGGCCGGCAGCAGCGCCAGGGCGGCGAGCAGGTCGTCGAAGCCCTTCTTCGCCACCGCCCGGCCGACGCTGAGCAGCCGGACCGGCGCCGCCGCGTCGGCGCCGTCCCGGTCCGGCCGCGGCTCGGCGAAGGCCGGGAACCGGGCGAAATCGAGCCCGTGATAGGTCAGCGACACCTTGGCGGGATCGGGCGACAGCCGGGCCAGGTGTTCGGCGCCGA
Source organism: Alphaproteobacteria bacterium (assembly GCA_041396705.1). Lineage (NCBI taxonomy): Bacteria > Pseudomonadati > Pseudomonadota > Alphaproteobacteria > Alphaproteobacteria bacterium. The sequence goes on along the minus strand of JAWKYB010000007.1, from coordinate 274,192 downwards.
ACCGCGTGCACGTGGTCAGCCAGTCGCAGTCGCCCAGCTTCTCGCGGACCTCCCAGTCCGGCGTGGTCCAGATGTCCTTGGCGTGGGCCGAGCACGCCCAGGGCAAGCCGCGGATGCGCGCCGCATAGCGGGCGACCGAAGCCGGCGTGTGCAGGTAGTGGACATAGAGCAGGCGGACGTCGGCAGCTCGGCCGGTCACCATCGCCTGGCCGAAACGGCGGACGGATTGTCGGTGCGGTCGCGGCGGAGATCGGCGCGGAAGTCGGACCAGGCCCGGCCATAGCCAGGCAGCGCGCGCACGCATGCCCAGGCGCGGCGCACCCGCGGCCGGTCGTCCTCCAGATACTCCGGCAGATACAGCACCGGTGCCTCGATCTCGTCATGGATCGGATGCCGGTCGGGATCGTAGGGATGGCGCAGCGAGACGATCACCAGCGGCACGCCGCGCAGCTCCAGCCCGCGGATCTCCTGGGCGATGAAGGTCTCCGACAGCCGCGGATAGCCCTTGACGACGACCGCGATGCGGCCGCGGATGCCAGCGTCGCGCACCACGGGCGGGCTTCAGCCGCCGATCCTGGCCACCGCGGGCATCGCCTCGTCCTCCTCGACATATTCCGCGATGCCGAGCAGGGTGATGCAGGCGTTCGTTGACCGTGTCGAGGCCGTCGAGCATGCCGGGACGCATGGCCGCCGACGGCGGCGTCTGCGCCGGCAGGGCCCGGATCGCAGCCGCCATCGCGCGGGGATCGCGGGCCGAGGCGTTGGCCAGCATCCGCACCATGCCGAGCCGCTGCGCCCGGTCGGCGCGCAGGAACTGCTCCATCCGCGGCCGGGTGCGCGGCACCAGCACGGCCGGCTTGTCGAATGAGAGCACCTCGCAGAAGGTATTGTACCCGCCCATCCCGACGATGCCGACGGGCGCCGTTGATCAGCGCCTCGATGCGCGCGTCGAAGGTGATCGCCTCGAAGCCGTGCAGCCGGGCGACGCGCTCCTGGAACCCGGCGCGCAGGTCCGGCTGCATGAACGGGCCCAGCACGAATACCGCCTTCGGCGCGTCAGATCCGGTTCGGCCTCGTAGGCGCGCAGCACCCAGTCGATCACCTCGTCGCCGTCGCCGCGCCGCCGGTGGTGACCAGCACATAGGGCGCGGTGCGCGGCGGCTCATGGGTCTCGGTGCCGCATCGTCGGCAGTTCGCGCCGCGCAGGTAGCCGGTGAACTGCATCTTGCCGCGCACCGCTGGCGAGACCGCGACGTCGAGCGGATCGAGATCTGCGGAATGCCGTAACCCAGATTTCGTCGAACAGCTGCTCCAAGCGACGGCAGCACGCCCTTGCGCTTCCACTCCGGCACCAGCAGCTTGGGATCGTCCATCACATCGCGCAGGCCGAGCACCAGCTTGCAGCCGCGATGGTGCAGCATCTCCAGCGTCGGCTTGACCTCGCCGCGCAGGCCCAGCGGTTCCTTGTCCACCAGCATCAGGTGCGGGTCGTAGATGTCGGCGGTGTGCCGGATGATCGATTCGCGCATGTCCAGCGTCTGCTGGGTGTCGACCAGCTGCGACAGCGAGGTGTATTCGCCGTTGCGCAGCTTGATCACGCCGGGAATGCGGACGAAGTCCACCCGTGCGCGGAAGTCGAAGCTGCCGATGATCGGCGAGCCCGACAGGATCAGCACGCTCATGTTCTTGTTGCGCTCGACCAGCGCATGCGCGATCGCCCGGCACCGCCTGAGGTGGCCGAGGCCGAATGAGTCGTGGCTGTAGATCAGGATACGGATCGACTCGACGCCGTCCATTTTTGCCCCCCGGGCCTCCCACCGGCGCCGGCACTATGGCATGGCGGCCGCCCCGTCACCAAGCCGTGAATGCCGCCGCCGCGCGTTTGCCGCCGAGCCGCGATGCGCCGTGTGACGGGTTGCACTTTGTGCGGCGGGCGGGCTCGTCTATGGTGACGCCGCACCGCAGCAGCGCGCGACCGGCATGGAACACAGCATCTATCGTTACATCTGGCACTACAGCAAAGCCCGTCAGATCGCATTGCTGATCGCCACCGTCCTTACCTTCCCCGTCCTTTACTATTCGCTCGATCTGCCCAAGACGATCGTCAACGACGACATCGGCAATTTCGAACCGACGACGGTGACCGTGCCGCTGATCGACTGGACGATCGAGTTCGACCAGATCAGCTATCTGATGGCGTTGAGCGTGCTGTTTCTGATCACGGTGGTGATCAACGGCGGCATCAAATACTACCTCAACGTCGCCCAGGGCCTTCTCGGCGAACGGCTGCTGCGCCGCCTGCGCTACGACCTCTATGCGCGCGTGCTGCGCTTCCCGCTGCCGCATTTCCGCAAGGTCAGCTCCGGCGAGATCATTCCGATGATCACGTCGGAGGTCGAGCAGATCGGCGGCTTCATGGGCGCCGCCTTCGTGACCCCGATCTTCCAGGGCGGCTATCTGCTGACCCTGCTCGGCTTCATGCTGATCCAGGACTGGCTGCTCGGCGCGCTGGCGATCATGTTCTACCCGGCCCAGGCCTGGCTGATCCCCAAGCTGCAGTTCAAGGTCAACATGCTGGCCAAGCAGCGGGTGCGCACCGTGCGCAAGCTGGCCGACCGGATCGGCGAGACCATCGCCGGCGTCGGCGAGGTGCATGCCAACGACACCTCGGCGCTGGAGCGGACCGACGTGTCGGACCGGCTCGGCACGATCTTCGACATCCGCTACCGCATCTTCAAGCTGAAATACTTCATCAAGTTCCTCAACAACTTCATCGGCCAGCTGACCCCGTTCTTCTTCTATGCGGTCGGCGGCTGGCTGGTGATCGAGGGCAGCCTCAGCTTCGGCGCGCTGGTCGCGGTGCTGGCCGCCTACAAGGACCTGTCCGGTCCGTGGAAGGAGCTGCTCGACTTCTACCAGCTGCAGGCCGATTCCGCGATCAAGTACAACCAGGTGATCGAGCAGTTCGAGCCGCCCGGCCTGCTGGAGCCGGCGTTGCAGGACGGCGACGACGGCGAACTGCCGCAGTTGGCGGGGCCGATCCGCCTGAGCAACCTGGGCCTGGTCGACGACGATGGCTCGCGGCGGCTGGACGGGGTCACGGTCGAGATCGCGCTGGACAGGCATGTCGCCATCGTCGGCGACGGCAGCAGCGGCAAGGACGAGCTGGCGCAGATCCTGGCGCGGCTGCTGAACCCGACCAGCGGCGACATGCGTTTCGGCGACCTCGCGGCGACGACCCTGCCGGAGATGGTGACCGGCCGCCAGATCGCCTATGTCGGCAGCAACGCCTATCTGTTCTCCGCCACGGTCGAGAACAATCTGACCTACGGGCTGCGGCACCGGCCGATGACGCCGGACGGCACGCCGATCGACGAGGAGCGCCGCGCCTGGATCGACGAGGCGATCGAGGCCGGCAACTCGCCGTTCGACCTGCATGCCGACTGGATCGACCGGCAGGCCGCGGGCGCCGACGACCATGACGGGCTGGTGCGCGAGATGCTGGCCGCGCTGCACAAGGTCGATCTCGACCGCGACATCTACCAGCTCGGCCTGCGCGGCCACATCGACCCCGAGAAGCAGAGCGACATCGCCCAGGACATGATGGCGGCGCGCGAGGCCGTGCGCGCCAAGCTGAAGAGCGACCCGGACAATGCCCGGCTGATCGAGCCGTTCGACCGCGGCCGCTACAACTCCAACGCGACCGTGGCGGAGAACCTGCTGTTCGGCAACCCGGTCGGCGACAGCTTCGACCTGGAGCGGCTGGCCGAGAACGACTATGTCGACTGGGTGTTGCGCGAGAGCGGCCTGGCCGAGGCATTCCTGCAGACCGGCGCCAAGGTGGCCGAGACCATGGTCGAGCTGTTCGCCGACCTGCCGCCGGGCCACGAGTTCTTCGAGCAGTTCAGCTTCATCGGGTCCGAGGAGTTGCCGGAATACCAGGCCATCCTGGGCCGGGCGTCGCGCGGGTCGCTGGACGGCCTGCCCGACGCCGACCGGCAGCGGCTGCTGTCGCTGCCGTTCAAGCTGATTCCCGCCCGCCACCGCCTTGGCCTGATCACCGAGGAAATGCAGGGCCGGGTGCTTGCCGCCCGCAACCTGTTCCGCGACAACCTGCCGGAGGCGCTGAAGGACCGGGTCGAGTTCTACGAGCCCGACCGGTTCGCGTCCGCCGCCACCATCCAGGACAACATCCTGTTCGGCAAGGTGGCCTACGACCAGCCCGACGCCGCCAACCGGGTCAGCGCGCTGATCGGTGGGGTGCTGGATGCGCGCGGCCTGCGCGACAGCGTGCTGGAGGTCGGCCTGGGCTACGAGGTCGGCATCGCCGGCAGCCGGCTCAACTCCGCCCAGCGACAGAAGCTGGCGGTCGCCCGCGCGCTGATCAAGCGGCCGGCGCTGATGATCCTGAACCAGGCCACCGGCGCGCTGGACGGCGCCAGCCAGGCCAGATTGCTGGAGGCGGTGCTTGACGACCGGGCCGGCCGTGGGCTGATCTGGGTGTTGTCGCGGCCGCAACAGGCCAAGCTGTTCGACCAAGTGCTGGTCATGGCCGACGGACGCGTGGTCGACCGGGGCCGCTATGACGACCTGAATGTCGAGGGGAAAGTGCTGCACGACCTGATCCGGTCGGACTGACCCGAACGACGCGGCACAGCGGCCGGCAACGACCGGCCAAGGAGGGGGTGGCATGAGCCTGCAAGAGGAAGTCGAACTGCTGCGCAGGATTCCGCTGTTCGCCAAGCTGGAGCCATCCAAGCTCAAGCTGCTGGCGTTCACCAGCGAGCGGCTGTCCTTCGACCGCGGGCAGGCGCTGTTCCGCCAGGGCGATCCCGGCGACGCCGCCTATATCATCATCGACGGCGCAGCCGCGGTCGAGGTCGACAGCCCGAGCGGTCCGATCCGGGTGGCCACGCTGGGCCGCAACGATTTCGTCGGCGAGATCGCCATCCTGTGCGACGTGCCGCGCACGGCGACCGTGATCGCCGACAGCGACGTCGTCACCCTGCGCATCTCCAAGGACCTGTTCTTCCGCCTGATCACCGAGTTCCCGCAGATGGCGGTCGAGATCATGCGCGAGCTCGCCCACCGGCTGGAGCTGACCACCGCCAACCTGCGCGAGGTGATGAACCGCCAGGCCGCCGCCGGCAACGCGGGGTCATGAGCCGGCTGGAGAGCGCCATCCGGCGGCTGGAGGCGCAGCGCGACTGCATCGACGCGGCAGCGGCGATGCTGGCGGGCGAGACCGGCTGCATCCTCGAGCTCGGGCTCGGCAACGGGCGCACCTACGACCACCTGCGCACCCGGTTTCCCGCTGCCGCGATCTATGTGTTCGACCGCCAGGTGCGCTCGCACCCGGACAGCACGCCCGACGACGATCACCTGTTCCTCGGCGACTTCTTCGAGACGCTGCCCGAGGCTGCGCGCCGGCTGGGCCGGACCGCGATGCTGGCGCATTGCGACTTCGGCAGCGGCAAGGACACGGCCGACGCGGCGGTGGCGCGGCGGCTGTCGGCCGCGCTGGCGCCGCTGCTCCGGCCCGGTGCGCTGGTGCTGTCCGACCAGCCTCTGGACCACCCGGGCTGGCAGGCCGTCGCCCTTCCCGCCACGGTGGCCGCCGGCCGCTACCACATCCATCGCGTCGCCGCGTGAGCGCCGCGCACGGTTCGCGCCTGCAGGCGATGATCGCCCGGCTGGCGGCGCAGCGCGCGCACCTGGACGACGCCGCAGCCCGGATCGCGGCCGTGCCCGGCCCGGTGCTGGAGATCGGGCTGGGCAAGGGCCGCACTTACGATCACCTGCGCCGGCGCCTGCCCGACCGCCGCATCCTGGTGTTCGACGGCTCGCTGCACGCCCCGGCGGACCTGCATCCGCCGGCCGCCGATCTGGTTCTGGGCGATTTCCGCGACACGCTGCCGGCCGCGGCCGGGTCGCTGGCGCGGGCCGCGCTGATCCATGCCGACATCGGCAGCGACGACCGGGCGGCCGACCGGCGGCTGGCATCGGCGATCGCGCCGTGGCTGGCCGATCTGCTCGCGCCGGCCGGGCTGCTGCTCAGCGACCGGCCGATGCCGTCCCCGGCGCTGGTGCCGGCCGACGCGCCCGCGACCGCCTGGCCCTATTACCGCTACCGGCTGGGCTGAGCCGCTATTCTGCGGCGACCCGCTGGGGCAGGCGCGCCCGTGCCTCCTGCGCCGCCGCCGTCATGCGCCGCAGCGCGGCCTCGACCTCGGGCCAGTCGCGGGTCTTCAGCCCGCAATCCGGGTTGATCCACAGCTGCTCCGGCTTCAGCACCTGCAGCGCTTTGTCGATCAGCGCACCCATTTCCGCCTGGTCGGGCACGCGCGGCGAATGGATGTCGTAGACGCCGGGCCCGATCTCGGCCGGATAGTTGAAGCGGGTGAAGGCATCGAGCAGCTCCATGTCGCTGCGCGAGGTCTCGATCGAGATCACGTCGGCGTCGAGCGCCGCGATCGACGCGATGATGTCGTTGAACTCCGAGTAGCACATGTGGGTGTGGATCTGGGTCTCGTCGCGCACGCCGGAGGCCGACAGGCGGAAGCATTCGGTCGCCCAGTCGAGATAGGCCTGCCAGGCGCGGTGGCGCAGCGGCAGGCCCTCGCGCAGGGCCGGCTCGTCGATCTGGATCAGCCGGATGCCGGCGGCCTCGAGGTCGACCACCTCGTCGCGGATGGCCAGCGCGATCTGGCGGCAGGTGTCTGCGCGCGGCTGGTCGTCGCGCACGAACGACCATTGCAGGATGGTGACCGGGCCGGTCAGCATGCCTTTCATCAGCTTTTCCGTGCGGCTTTGCGCATAGGCCGACCAGCGCACCGTCATCGGCTGCGGCCGGGCGACGTCGCCGAAGATCACCGGCGGCTTGACGCAGCGCGAGCCGTAGGACTGCACCCAGCCGTTGCGGGTGAAGGCGAAGCCGTCGAGCTGCTCGCCGAAATACTCGACCATGTCGTTGCGTTCGAACTCGCCGTGGACCAGCACGTCGATGCCGATGTCTTCCTGGCGGCGGATGCAATCGTCGGTCTTCCGCTCGAGGAAGGCCTGGTACTCGGCGTCGCCGAGCTCGCCGCGGCGATGCGCGGCGCGCGCCTTGCGCACGTCGGCGGTCTGCGGGAACGAGCCGATGGTCGTGGTCGGCAGCGGCGGCAGCTCGAAAGCCTGGGCCTGCGCCTTGCGCCGTGCCGCGAACGGCGTCGACCGCCGGCTCATGCCGGCATCGACAGCGGCAAGCCGGGCCTGGACCGCATCCCGGTGTACCCGCGGCGACCCGGTGCGCGCGGCGGCGGCCGCGTCGCTGGCATCGAAGGCCGCCGCGGCCGCGGCGCGGCCCTGCCCTGCCGCCTGCGCCAGCGCGGCGACCTCGTCCAGCTTCTGCGTCGCGAAGGCGAGCCAGCTCTTCAACTCGGCGTCGAGATCGGTCTCGTGAGCGAGGTCGACCGGGCAGTGCAGCAGCGAGCACGACGGCGCCACCACGACGCGGTCGGCGTCGAGACGTGCCACCGCGCGCTCGACCTGTGCCAGCGCTCTGGTCAGATCGGTGCGCCAGATGTTGCGGCCCTCGACCAGGCCGAGCGACAGCGTCAGCCCGTCCGGCGCGCCGGCGAGCGCCGGCTCCAGGTCGTCGGCCCCGCGCACCAGGTCCAGGTGCAGGCCCTGGACCGGCAGGCCGAGGGCCAGCGGCAGGTTGTCGCCCAGCGCGCCGAAATAGGCGGCGACCGTGATGGCACGGTTCTCGGCGGCAAGCGCGCGATAGGCGTGCGCGAAGGCGTCGCGCTGGGCGGCGCTGAGGTCGGTGGCGAGGATCGGCTCGTCGATCTGGACCGCGGCGACTCCGGCAGCGGCGAGCTTGGCCAGCAGCGCACGATAGACCGGCAGCAGCCGGTCGATCAGCGCGATCGGCGCGCTGCCGTCCTTGGCCTTGGCCAGCGACAGGAAGGTGACCGGGCCGACCAGCACCGGGCGGGTCTCGATGCCGAGCGCCTTGGCCTCGCGCCAGGCGTCGAGCGGCGCCTCGTCAGCCAGCGCGAACTGCTGGTCTGCATCCAGCTCGGGCACGATGTAGTGATAGTTGGTGTCGAACCACTTGGTCATCTCCATGGCCGGAACGTCGCCGGTGCCGCGCGCCATGGCGAACTTGCGGTCGAGCGCGCTCGCGCCCGCGCCGGCGAAGCGGGCCGGCACCGCGCCGAAGGTGACCGTCGCGTCGAGCACGTGGTCGTAGAGGGAGAAGTCGTTCGACGGGACGATGGTGATGCCGGCGTCCGCCTGCAGGCGCCAGTGCCGCGCTCGCAGCGCGCGGGCGGTCTGCTGCAACGCCGCCGCGTCGCCGTCGCCGCGCCAATAGGCCTCCACCGCCTTTTTCAGTTCGCGGTGCGCGCCGACGCGCGGGAAGCCGAGATTCGCGGCCTTGACCATCATGGATCTCCGGATTGCGAGTGGGTGTCAGTGGGCGGTCGGCTGCGCCGGCTGCAGGCCGAGCATGCGGCAGATCGCGACGGTCAGATCCGCCCGGTTCAGCGTGTAGAAGTGGAAGTCGCCGACGCCTTCGCCGGCCAGCGCCAGGCATTGCTCCGCGGCCACCGAGGCCGCGACCAGCTGCCGGGTCTCCGGCTCGTCGTCGAGGCCGTCGAACAGCGCGGCGAAGCGTTCCGGTATCGACGCGCCGCAGGCCGCCGCGAAGGTGCTGGCCCGGGCGAAATTGGTGATCGGCAGGATGCCCGGCACCACCGGCGCGGCGATGCCGGCCGCCGCGGCGCGGTCGCGGAAGCGAAGGAAGGCGCCCGGGTCGAAGAAGAACTGGGTGATGGCGCGGGTTGCCCCGGCATCGACCTTGCGTTTCAGGTTGTCGAGGTCGTCCGCGGCCGAGCGCGCTTCCGGGTGCATCTCCGGATAGGCCGCGACCGAGAGCTCGAAATCGGCGATCGCCCGCAGTCCGGCGACGAGATCGGCCGCATAGGCATAGCCGCCGGGATGCGGTGCATAGGGTTGCGGTCCGCCCGCGCCTGCCGGCGGGTCGCCGCGCAGGGCAACGATGTGGCGGATGCCGGCATCCCAGTATTCCCGCGCGATCGCATCGATCTCCTCGCGGCGCGCGCCGACGCAGGTCAGGTGCGCCGCGGTCGGCACGCCGAGCTCGGACTGGATGCGCTTGACCGTGCGGTGGGTACGCTCGCGGGTCGAGCCGCCGGCGCCGTAGGTGACGGAGACGAAGGCGGGCGACAGCCGCGCCAGCCGCTTGGCGGTCTGCCACAGATCCTCTTCCGCCGCTTCCGTCTTCGGCGGGAAATACTCGAAGCTGACCCGCGGGCAGCCGCCCGGCCGCGGGGTCGCGCGCGGCTGCGGCGCCGAGGTCGGGCGGTCCATCGTCATCTCAGCCATTGTCCCTCTCCCCGCCCGGCAAGTCCGCGGTGCCGGGTGTCGCCGCCGCCCGCGCCGGCTTGGCGATGTGCCAGACGATGACCGTCAGCGGCGCGCCGGCCAGCGGGCGTTCCTCCAGGCAGACCAGTCCGGCGCGGTCGAGCCAGCGGCTCATGTCGGCCGGATCGATGCCGAGCCGGCGATGGTTGTGCTCGCTGCGCAGCGCCTCGTGGTCGTGCAGGTCCAGATCGACGATCAGCAGCGTGCCGCCCGGCCGCAGTACCCGCGCCGCCTCGGCCAGCACCGCGCCGGGGCTTTCGGCATAGTGCAGTACCTGGTGGATCACGATCGCATCGAAGCTCTCGGCAGCCAGCGGCAGCTGGTACATGTCGGCCTGGCGCACCCGGCAGTGGGCGTGGCCGGCCTTGTCGAGATTGTTGCGGGCGATCGCCAGCATCTCGCGCGACGCGTCGATGCCCAGCGCGTGCGCCACCCGCGGCGCCATCAGCTCCAGCATGCGCCCGGTGCCGGTGCCGATGTCGAGCAGGTCGGCGACCCGCGGCGGCAGCAGGTCCAGCAGCGCCTCTTCGACTTCGCGCTCGGGCACGTGCAGCGACCGGATCTCGTGCCAGCGCGCCGCCTTCTCGCGGAAATAGCGCGCCGCGGTCTCGTCGCGCTGGCGCTTGACCGCATCCAGCCGCTCCAGGTCCAGCGTCAGCACCGCGTCCTCGCCGGGGATCGCGTCGATCAGCGTGCGGGCGAGATCGGCCATCGGCCCCTCGTCGGCCAGGCGGAAGAACGCCCAGGTGCCCTCGCGCGACCGGTCGAGCAGGCCGGCGTCGCACAGCAGCTTCAGGTGGCGCGAGACGCGCGGCTGGCTCTGGCCCAGGATCTGGGTCAGCTCGGTCACCGACAGCTCGGCGTGGCCGCACAGCGCCAGCAGTCGCAGCCGGGTCGGCTCCGCCGCCGCCTTGATCGCGGTCAGCAACCGGTCCATGTCGCTCGCCCTCGCATGTGCGCTTCATAAAGATATCTGCATATATGTGCAACGACATATTGCGAAGTCGCTAACGGCCGCCCCGCCGGCCGGGCTGGCGACGAACCTTGCGAAACGCGTGTGGAGGATTGGCGAGGCCGCGCGCAGGACGGCGCACGGAACCGGGCGCTATTCGAGGCCGGGGTACCGTTCAGGATGAAGATCATGTCGACGGTCGCACCGTCCGCGGCCAGCGGGTAGTAGACCCGCTCGCTGTCGATATAGGTCCGGTCGGGGTGGGGCAACGCGAACCGGTCGTAGACCGGGCACCGGGTCTGCGCCACCAGCGTCATGTTGCGGTTGAGCCGCTCGATGAAGCCGGGCATGACCGCGTCCTCGACGAAGCGGCCGGTGATGTCGCGGCCGGCCATCTCGGTCTGCTTGGTGCCGTGCAGGCGGAAGCGGAAGCGCAGCCGGCCGCCGTCGCGGACAACGTCGACCAGATTGACGTAGCCGAGCAGGCCCGGCAAGTCGAGCGGCGTGAAATGCTGACGCCCGGGCAACATGCCGGGACGAGCGCGCGACATCAGCAGCTCGTAGACTGCCTTGTATTTGGGCGGAAGCGCGGCAAATTCGGTCGCGTCTCGCAACACGCGACCAGCAACCGATATCCGCGTGATATCATCGCTCGGCATGATCTAATCTGTGCACCAATAATAGGATTTGTCTTGCCGGAACCGGCTTTCTGGATTTCGTGCCTCGATAATCTATGCGGTTTCCATCAGATTAGCAAATCTTAATCCGCGCATTGCCGCGCCGATGCAAGTCAATTTTAACATAGATTCGATGCAGTTTGCAGTTCGCGCTGCTACCTAAATTGACGCCGCCGTACACGCCATGGTGTGTTCATGCATCGCAGCGGGCGTATCCCGACAGTATTACCTCGCGTCGTCCTAATTGAGCATCGTCAGGTACAATACTCGCTCCATTCCTTCGCCAATCCGAATATTCACCGTGATTTGTTCACCCACGGTTGAAAAATTCCCGGTTATGTCCACGCGGTCCGGGTATTCGCTGACAAGAAGCGCCGGCGGTCGTGCAGCCTTGTCGTAGGGAATCGCCAATTCGTAGTGGTTGCCGGGCACGCCGTCGGCGTCCCAGGCCGCGAAGCGCAGGTCCGAGCCGCGGGTGGCATAGAGCAGCGAGGCCAGCAGCATGCGGTCGTCGGACAGCACCAGCCGCCCGGAGCCGCCCGCGGCGTCCTGCGCCAGGGCGTCCGCGACGGCGCGACCCGCTTCGTCCCAGCCGCGCAGCGCGCCGAACGGATCGCGTCCGGACGGCCACGGCATGACGTTGGCCAGCACGACGAACAGATAGAGCCCGCCGGCCACCACGGCATGCAGGCCGAACGAGGCGCACAGCCAGCGGCGCCGGTGCGGCGCGGCCAGCCAGATCATGACGGCGATGCTGGCGCTGGCGTATGCGGTCGCGGCCCAGTTGGCGTTGGCCCGCGACAGGAAGGCCTGCACCGCGATCAGCGCCAGCACGGGTGCGGCGAACCACAGCCAGAGGCGAAGGTCCGCGCCGGCCCGGCCGCGCGCCCATTGCCAGAACAGCACCAGCAGCACGGCAAACAGGATCGGCCCGAACACGCCGAACTGGCTCGCCGCGAATTCCAGCCCCTTGTCCAGGTGCAGCAGCGGCCCCTGCCAGTTGGCATTCTCCGCGGTGTGGCCGACGGTGGCCCAGCCATTGGCCATGTTCCACACCAGATTGGGGATCAGCCCGGCCAGACCGACCACGGCCAGCACCGGCCAGCGCACGCTGCGCCACAGCCAGCGCGCGTCGCGTAGCAACAGGCCGGCGAGAGCGGCGCAGAGCAGGAAATAGCCCATCGCGTATTTGGCATTGAGCCCGACCGCGACGGCGAGACCGCACAGCAGCGCCCAACCGATCGCGCGGGTCTGCAGCAGCCGGACGAACGCCCACAGCGCGACCGCCCAGAACGCCAGCAGCGGCGCGTCCGTCGACATGATCAGGCTGGAGAACGAGACCGCCGGCATCGTCGCATAGGCCAGCATCGCCAGCCCGCCGATCCGGCTCGCGCGGTCGCGTCCGCCGCCGTCGCCGCCTGCCAGCAGGGCGCGGCCGGCCAGGCCGATGAACAGCGCCGCGATCGCGTGGCACAACGGTGCGGCGAAACGCACGCCGAACGGCGCGTCGCCGAACAGCGTCGTGGTCGCCGCGATCAGCCACGCGATCAGCGGCGGCTTGGTGAAGTAGCCGAAGTCCAGATCCTGCGACCAGGTCCAGTATTGCGCCTCGTCGCCATGCAGTTCCAGCGGCGACAGCGCCAGGACGAGCCAGCGCAGCAGCGTCAGGCCGGCGACGATCCACAGCGCACGGCGCCACAGCAGCGCGCCCCCGGTCGTCTCCCGCGCCGCGGCGCCGCCGGCCAGCCCCGGCTCGATCGCCGCCGTCATCCGCCGCCCGCCGCCCGCGCCGGACGGTTGACCAGCACCAGGCCGACCAGGACGAGCGCCACCGCCGCCCACACCCAGGCGGAGTGGGTCTCGCCGAAGATCGCCATGCCCCACAGGATGCCGGCGCAGGTGATGACGAAGGCGACGACGCCGGCCACCACCGGACCGACCATGCGCAGCAGCTCGAAGAACACGACGAAGGCGACCGCGGTGATCGCGATCTGCCCGGACATCGCCCAATCGCGCAGCTGCCAGCCATCCTGACCGGGCAGGTAGAACTGGCCGGTGACCGCCATCGCGCAGGCCATGGCCAGGCTGCCGGCCAGCGTCATGCCGCAGGCCAGCGCCAGCGAATGACCGCCCGGCCCCTGCGGACGCCAGCGCGCCATCCCGATATTGCCGACGGCGTAGAGGACCGGCGTGATCAGGCCGACGGCGACCCACCCGGCCATCTCCGGCGACGGCAGGCTGGCGCTGGGCAGCAGGATCAGCATCGCGCCCGCCAGTCCGAAGGCGACCCCGGCCGCGCGCACCGCGGCGAAGCGCTCCATCCTCAACCCGATCGCCAGCAGATAGGTCAGCACCGGCACCAGCGGCATCACCACCGCCATCACGCCGGCCGGAACGAAGTTGAGCACCACCACCATGTTGGCGTTCGGCGCCGCGAAGCCGACGATGCCGGCGAACAGGTAATAGCGCAGGAACGGCCACCCCAGCCGGGGCCGCATGCCCCGCGCCAGACAGACGCACAGCAGGATCGTGCCGCCGCCGAGCGCCTGCCAGAAGGTGTAGGACATCGGCGGGATGCCGCCGGTGCGCCCGATCTTGGCCAGCGAGAAGGCGAGACCCCACATGCCGCCGAGGAACAGCAGCATGGCGACCGGCAGCAGGCGCCGGGCCAGGCTGCCGGCGGCCGCGGCCGGCGGGAGGGAGACTGAGGCTGCGGGTTGAGTCACCGCCGGACCCTATCCCGTCGGGCGGGCCGTCGCCAAGCGATGTGAGGCGGACGGCGCCTTCCGGGCTTCACCATCCCGGCCGGACAGGCTACCCCTGTGGCCATGAGCCCTGGCCAGCGAGTCGCATTCGAGCATGACGGCGTCCTCAAGGTCGCCGCCGGTGCCGGGCCGCTGGTGCTGCGCTGGCGGCGCAGCGCGCGGGCGCGCCGGCTGTGCCTTCGCGCCGGCGCGAAGGGAATCGAGCGGGTGGTGCCGGCGCGGATGGCCCTGGCCGAGGCCGGCGCCTTCGCCGTACGCCATGTCGGCTGGATCGCGCGCCAGATGATCCGCCTGCCGGCGACCGACCTGGTGCGGCACGGCAGCATCGTGCCGCTGGAGGGAGTCGATCACCGGGTGATCCATCGCACCGATGCCGAGGCGCGGGGCCCCGCCGGCGAGCGGGTGGTCTGGCGACACGACGGCGGGCTGCACGTGCGCGGCGCCGCCGAGCATCTGCCGCGCCGGCTGGAGGACTGGCTGCGTGCCGAAGCCCGGCAGCGGCTGGCGACGCTGGCCCCGGCCAAGGCCCGGCTGATCGGAACCGCGCCGGTCCGGGTCACCGTGCGCGACACCGTCTCGCGCTGGGGAAGCTGTTCCTCGGCGGGCGCGCTCAGCTTCTGCTGGCGGCTGATCGTGGCGCCGCCGTGGGTGCTGGACTACGTCACCGCCCACGAGGTCGCCCACCTGCGCCACATGAACCACGGCGCCGCCTTCTGGCGCACCTGCGCCGGCCTGCTCGGCAACCACGCCGACATGCTGCCCGGCGTGCCGCCGGAACGGGTGGTGCAGCGCGCCCGCGGCTGGCTGCGCCGCCACGGCGGCGCCCTGCACGCGGTGCGTTTCCGCGCCTGAGCCGGCGAACGAGTCGCATTCCGCGACCGGCCGCCCTACCATCGTCATTCCGACCCGTCCCCGTCAGACGCGAACCCGAGGCGCCGCCATGCCGCTGTCCGAACCGGTCACCCGCGACCCGATCCACGTCCGCAGCGTCACCTGCCGCGGTTATCGCCGGGCCGACGGGCTGTGGGACGTCGAGGGGCATCTGGTCGACACCAAGGCCTATGCCTTCGACAGCACGTCGCGCGGCACCCTCGAGCCCGGCGAGCCGGTGCACGAAATGTGGCTACGGCTGACGGTGGACGACGACCTGGTCGTGCGCGGCGTCGAGGCGGCGACGGATGCCGCGCCCTTCCCGGTGTGCCCGTCGATCGCGCCGCGCTTCACGCAACTGGTCGGCCTGGCCATCGCGCCGGGCTGGAACGCCAAGGTGAAGCAGATGCTCGGCGGCGTGCAGGGCTGCACCCATCTGGTCGAGCTGCTGGGCCCGATCGCGACAACCGCGTTCCAGACGATCTTTCCGCTGCGCGAGCGCGAACGCCGGCAGAAGGGCGACCGCGCGCCGGTACCGCTGGAAAAGACGCCGGTCGGCACCTGCCACGCCCTGCGTGCCGACGGCCCGGTGGTGAAGGAGATCTGGCCGGAGCACTACACCGGCGGCGGCGGATAATCCGCGACTCCGAGGCGCGCCCAGACCTGCGCCGGCGACGCCCCGCCCTCGCGGATCATGCGCAGGGTCAGCGGGTTGTTGCGCTTGGCCAGCCTGTGGCCGTCCGCGCCGGCGATCAGCCGGTGATGGCGCCAGGTCGGCACCGGCAGCCCGAGCGCGGCCTGCAGCATGCGGTGGATGTGGCTGGCCGGCGCCAGGTCCGCGCCGCGGGTGACTAGCGTGACGCCCTGGGCGGCGTCGTCGATCGCCACGGCCAGGTGATAGCTGGCCGGCACGTCGCGCCGGGCGATGACGACATCGCCCAAGACGGCCGCCGAAACCGCGTGCGTGCCGGCGGCGTCGCTTTCGCCGTCGTCGGTCCAGCACAGCGGGCCGTGCCGCGCCAGCACGGCGTCGGCGTCGAGCCTGATCGCGTAGGGCACGCCGGATGCGGCGCGGTCTTCGCGCGCGGCCGGCGCAAGACCCCCCCCGGTACCCCGAAAGAGCACCGCGCCCATGGCATCCAGATGCGGCGCGCCGCCGGATTCGGCGATTTCGCGCGCGATGTCGCTGCGCGAGCAGAAGCAGGGATAGGCGAGGCGGTCGTCCAGCAGCCGGCCGAGCGCGTCGCGATAGAGCGCCAGCCGCGCGGACTGGCGCACGACCGGGCCATCCCAGGCAAGGCCGAGCCAGGCGAGGTCCTCCAGGATCGCGGCCTCGAACGCCGGCTTGCAGCGCAGCGTGTCGATGTCCTCGATCCGCAGCAGGAAACGGCCGCCCGCGGCGGTGCCGGCGGCTGTCCAGGCGAACCACGCGCTGTAGGCGTGGCCGAGGTGCAGGTGGTTGGTCGGACTCGGCGCGAAGCGGGTCACGGCTGTCATCGATCGGTCGGCCCGGTCCGGTCGTCGCGGTTCATCGGTTCGGCATCCTCGCTGCGGTCGTCTCGGGCGCCGGAATGGCGACCGTTGCGCCGCAGCCCGGCTTCTGTTTACACCTTGTGCGTGTCTGTTTCCGCGCCTGTCGAATCGTCCTTTGTCGCACAGACCTCCCGACGCCGCCGGGCGCATTCGCCGGCCGCTATCCCGCGCCTGAGCGAGGCGGATCTGCACGCCGGCCTGGCCGAGGTTTGCGCCCGCGACCCCGACCTCGCCGCCGCCCATGTCCTGGCCGGGCCGCCGCCCGCGCTGCGGACCAGCGAGGACGGCCTCGCCGGCCTGCTGCGCATCGTCGTCGGCCAGCAGGTCTCGGCCGCCGCCGCGCGATCGATCTGGCAGCGCATCCGGGACGCGGTGGACCCGCTCGATGCCGACACGCTGCTCGACGTCCTCGACCGCGCACCCGAGGCGCTCGGGCTGAGCCGGCAGAAGCGGGCCTATGCCCGCGGCCTGGCCGAAGCGATTGCGGCCGGCACGCTGGCGCCCGACCGGTTCCCGCGCCAGGACGACGAGACCATCGTCGCCGCGATCACCGCGCTGAAGGGCTTCGGCCGCTGGAGCGCCGAGGTCTATCTGCTGTTCGCGCTGGGCCGCCGCGACGCCTGGCCGGCGGAGGATCTGGCGCTGGCGGTCGCGGTGCAGCGCATCAAGCGCCTCGACGCGCGGCCGAAACGGCCGGAGATGGAACGCATCGCCGCGCCGTGGCGGCCGTGGCGCGGCAACGTCGCCATGTTCCTTTGGCATTACTACCACGCGACCGGCGGTCAGAAGCAGTTTGCCGACGGCCCTTCCGCGCAGGCTCCAGCAGCAAGGGAATAGCAGCATGGCCGCACCGATCGACCTGGAAGGACCCGCGCTGGCCCCCGCATCGGGCGGGCAGCCCGATGCGCTGGTCGTGCTGCTGCACGGCATCGGCGCCGACGGCCACGACCTGATCGGCCTTGCCGAGCAATGGGCGCCGCTTCTGCCCAATGCCGCCTTCGCCTCGCCGCACGCCCCGTTCGCCAGCGACATGTCGCCGATGGGCTTCCAGTGGTTCAGCCTGCAGGAGCGGACGGCGGCCGCGATCCTGGCCGGCATCCAGGTCGCCCAGCCGATCCTCGATGCCTATGTCGACCGGCAGCTCGCCGCTCACGGGCTGTCCGACGACAGGCTCGCCCTGGTCGGTTTCAGCCAGGGCACGATGATGGCACTGTACGCCGCGCCGCAGCGGCCGCGCGCCTGCGCCGCCGTGGTCGGCTACTCGGGCGCGCTGTTCGCCGCGACCGAGCTCGAGCGGGCGCCGTCGAAGCCGCCGGTCCTGCTGGTCCACGGCGATGCCGACGACGTGGTGCCGGTGCAGGCCTCGATCAACGCCGGCAACGTGCTCGGCCAGGCCGGCTTCGACGTCCGCACCGAGGTCCGGCCCGGCCTCGGCCACGGCATCGACCCCGTCGGCCTGCGCCTCGGCGGCGAATTCCTGGCCCGGCATCTGGGCTGAGCCTTGCGCACGTGGCCCCTGCACGCGGCGCTTGGGCTGGCCCTGGCGCTGGCCGTGCCGCCGGCGCCCGTGGCCGCAGGCGATTGCCGTCGCACGGCCGACGGCACCTGCCTGTCCGCGCCAGCGGCCGGCGGCGACGCGCTGTTCGGCGTGCTGGGTGCCGACGACCGTACGCCGGTGGACCCGGTCGACTGGCCATGGCGTGCGATCGGCCGGCTCGACTTCGCCAGCGGCAGCTACTGCACCGGAAGCCTGGTCGGACCGCGGCTGGTGCTGACCGCCGCCCATTGCCTGTTCGCCGGCCCGGACAGCGACGCGCTTGACCCCATCGTCGAGTTCGCCATCGGCGCACCGGGCGGCTCGGTGATCCACGTGCGGGCGACCGAGGCGCTGCTGCCGCCGCGCTACGACAACATCCGCCACGGCCTGATCGCCGACGACGACGGCTACGATTACGCGTTCATTGTGCTCGAACAGGCCGTCGGCGCCTTTTTCGGGACCCTGCCGGTTGCGGCGCTCGCCGAACGCGATCTTGCCACGGACGCGCCGATCCTCACCGAGGCCGGGTTCAGCATCGACCGGCCCGATGCGGTGACGGCCCATCGCGGTTGCCGCGTGCTGGAAAGTTTCGCGGACGGCGTGATCCTGACCGATTGCGACATCACTGTCGGCGATTCGGGAGCGCCGCTGCTGGCCAGCGTCGACGGCGTCCTCAGCGTGGTCGGCGTGATCAGCGCGACGATGGTCGACGCCGCTGGCTGGCCGACCACCACGCTGGCGGTGGATTCGCGCGCCTTCGTCGCCGCCTGGCGGGAAGCGACGGCCGGCCACCCGTGACCGCCGCGCCGCGGCGCGGGGCGGGGCGGGGCGGGGCGTGACAGATCAATGAAGAACGTGTCGGCGGCGACACAACATGTTGTGCCGGCGAATCGGATGCGCTAATCCTCATGCCGCGGCGCCGAGGGGCCGTATCGGCCTCGGCGCGCCGTACCAAGCGGTGATGGCGGAGGACGTGGCCTTGACGCCGGCAGAAAGCCCAGCGTTGGTCCTGAACGCGGATTTTCGTCCGCTCAGCTATTATCCGCTGTCGCTGTGGTCCTGGCAGGATTCGGTCAAGGCCGTGTTCCTCGACCGGGTCAACGTCGTCTCCGAATATGCCCACACGGTGCGGTCGCCGACCTTCGAGATGCGGCTGCCCAGCGTCATCGCGTTGAAGGAATATGTGCCGGCCGCGCGCAGGCCGGCCTTCACCAGATTCAACGTGTTCCTGCGCGACCACTTCACCTGTCAGTATTGCGGCGACGCCTTCCCGTCGCAGGAGTTGACCTTCGATCACGTGGTGCCGCGCTCACGCGGCGGGCTGACGACCTGGTCCAACGTGGTCACCGCCTGTTCGGCCTGCAACCTGAAGAAGGGCAACCGGATGCTGAACGACAGCGGCATGTCGGTGCTGAACGAGCCGATCCAGCCCAGCCACCACATGCTGCAGCACCACGGCCGCTGCTATCCGCCGAACTTCCTGCACGACAGCTGGAACGACTTCCTCTACTGGGATACCGAGCTGGACACCGACTAGGCGTCCGCCCGATCCATGCGGCGCGCGCAACCTTGCCATGCGCCGCTGCCGCTTGCATTTCATCGTAACGTTTCGGATTGCTATGCGGGCGCGGGTCCGGTCGGCACGGTGTCGTCCGCCGCCGGGGGCGGATTCGACGAATTGGCGCAAGGATCGGCGCAGGCGACGGCGCCGGGTGGGCGGCGCAAGGACAGCGGCCTGGGCATCGCCTACATGGCGTGCTGCTTCCTGGTCTTCTCCACCATCGACACGATGTCGAAATACCTGGTCCAGGAGCTGCCGGTGCTGCAGGTGGCCTGGACCCGGCAACTGGGCCTGCTGCTGGGCGTGATGCCGCTGCTGCTGCTGCGCGGGCGCACGCTGCTGCAGACGACGCGGCCGCTGCTGCAATGCGTGCGCGGGCTGCTGACCATCGGCTCGTCGGTGCTGTTCATCTTCGCGATCCGCTTCGTGCCGCTGGCCGACGCGCTGGCGGTCAGTTTCATCGCCCCGCTGGTCGTGACCATCCTCGGCGCGACATTGCTGGGCGAGACCGTCGGCATCCGCCGCTGGACCGCCGTCGCGGTCGGCTTCGTCGGCGCGATCATCGTCGTCCGGCCCGGCATGGGCGTCGTCCACCCCGCGGCGCTGCTGGTGCTGGTCGCCGCCTCGATGTTCGCCGGTCGCCAGGTCATCACCCGGCTGCTCGGCGATCGCGACGGCAACATGACGACGATGGCCTATACCGCGATCGCCGGGGTGGTGGCGCTGTCGCTGCCGCTGCCGTTCGTCTGGCAGACGCCGAGCTCCGCGCTGGCCATCGGCCTGCTCGCCGCCATCGCCGCGCTGGGGGCGGTCGGTGAATATCTGGCGATCAAGGCGCTGGAGGTGGCCGAGGCCGTGGTGGTGGCGCCGACCCAGTACACGCTGCTGATCTGGGGCACGGTCTACGGCTATGCCGTGTTCGGCGACCTGCCGGACGGCTGGACCGTGGCCGGCGCTGCCATCATCGTCGCGTCCACCGCCTATACGTTCTATCGTGAACGCCGGCTCGCCGCGGCCGACGGGCGGGGCGCACGAGGCAGAGGTCATTGACGAACGCAGCAGCGCGGACGGCCGCGCACCAGGCACGGCGGTCCGAGAGCGCGCGGGGAATCGCCTTCATGCTGGCGGGGATGTTCCTGTTCTCCGCGGTCGACGCCCAGACCAAGTATCTGGTGCAGGAGCTGCCCGCCCTGCAGGTCGCCTGGGCCCGTCAGTCCGGCATGATCGTGCCGATCCTGTTCATCCTGGTCCTGCGCGGCCGCGGCCTGCTGCGTACCGCCCGCCCGCTGCTGCAGCTGCTGCGCGCGTTGCTGGCGATCTCTTCGTCGATCCTGTTCATCTTCTCGGTGCGCTTCGTGCCGCTGGCCGATGCGGTGGCGGTCAGCTTCGTCGCGCCGCTGGCGGTAACCATCCTGGGTGCGATCTTCCTGGGCGAGCCGGTCGGGCTGCGCCGCTGGACCGCGGTGGCGGTGGGTTTCGCCGGCGCGATGATCGTGGTCAGGCCCGGTCTGGGCGTCATCCATCCGGCCGCGCTGCTGGTCCTGATCGCGTCGACCATGTTCGCCGGCCGCCAGGTGATCACCCGCCTGCTCAGCGACAGCGACGACATCATCACCACCATGGCCTTCTCTGCCATCGCCGGCGCCGTGCTGCTGGCGCTGCCGCTGCCCTTCGTCTGGCAGGCGCCCGACAGCGGGCTGCAGGTGCTGCTGATGGCCAGCATCGCCGCCGGCGCCGCGGCCGGCGAATTCCTGGTGATCAAGGCGCTGCAGGTGGCCCAGGCGGTGGTGGTGGCGCCGGTGCAATACACCATGCTGCTGTGGGGCACCGGCTATGGCTATCTGGTGTTCGGCGACCTGCCCGACCATTGGACCCTGATCGGCTCGGCAATCATCATCGGCTCGGGCGTCTACACCTTCTACCGCGAGCGCAGGCTGGCCGCCGCCGGGCAACGCACGCTGGCGCGCGCCCGCCGCCCGGGCCACGTCTGAGCCGCCCGCCGGCCGCCCGCCCGGTTCAGGCCGGGGCCATGTCCAGCCGCATCCGCTGCGCCAGCGCCGCCAGCATGTCGAGGCAGGGCGTGTCCAGGCCGGCGGCCTGTCCGAATGCCACCGGCACCATCAGCAGCGCGTCCAGTTCCAGCGGCTTGCCGCGGTTGTAGTCCTGCCGGATCGACGGGACGTGGTCCGGCACCGTCTGCCGGTGCGCCGCCGGATCGTAGTCGCCGAGGTCGATACCGTGCGCCGCCGCGATCGCCAGCGCCTCGCGCGCCAGCCGCAGGAATACCGGCCCGATCCGCGGGTCGTCGCGCACCACGGTCGCCTTGTGGCCGGTGAGCAGGCACAGGATCGACGCGGTCATGTTGACGATCAGCTTGCGCCACAGCGCGACGCGGATGTCGGGCTCGTCCGGCGAGGCGATGCCCGCGGCCTGCAGCGTCGCACGCAACCCGGCGACACGCGCACTGGGCCGGTCGTCGGCCTCGCCGACGCGCAGGATGTTGCGCTGCGGCGAGTTGTTGGCGATGACGCCGGGCGCAATCGCCTCGTTGGCCGAATAGATCACGCCGCCGACGATGCGCTCCGCCGCGATCGCCCGCCGGCAGGCGCCGCCGGGGTCGAGCACCGACAGATCCGGCGGCCGCGGACGCGCCGCGCCGAGACCGATATCGTACCACCACGGAATGCCGTTCTGGGCGAACACCACCGGCGTCTCGGGGCCCAGCAGGTCCGCCGCCTGCGCCGCGAAGCCGGCAAGCCCCATCGATTTGGTGGTGCAGATCACCAGGTCCTGCGGGCCCAGCTCCGCCGCCCGGTCCGAGGCCCGCACCCGCGCCCGGATTTCGTCGCCGCCGGCGCGGAGCGTCAGGCCGTTGGCCCGCACTGCCGCCAGCGTGTCGCCGCGCACGACGACGCAGACGTCGTGACCGGCGGCGGCCAGCCGGGTCGCGAAATGCCCGCCGACCGCGCCGGCGCCGAACACACAGATCCGCACCGGCGCGGGCCTAGATCCGCTCGGACAGCCAGATCGCCGCGCGCGAGCCGGCCTTGACCAGCGCGCTCATCAGCGGATAGGCCGGCGCCTGGGTGGCGCCGTGCTCCAGGCCGGTGTCGCGGTGCTCCGCCTCGTCGACGCGGAACCGCTCGACGGTTTCCTTCAGTTCCGGGTCGGCCTCGCCCAGTGCCTCGGCCTGGCGGCCGTAGTGCTCGTCGATCACCTCCTCGACCGCCACCGTCACCGCCATCGCGGCGCGCGTGCCGAGCGCGGCACTGGCGGCACCCAGCGCAAAGCCGGCGACGTGCCACAGCGGGTGCAGCAACGTCGGCCGCACCCGCCGCTCGACCACCAGACGGTCGAACGTCTTCAGGTGCTCTGCCTCCTGCGCCCACATGCGCCGGATGGTGTCGCCGACCGGGCTCTTGCCAAGCACCGCGAGCTGGCCCTCGTAGATCCGCCGCGCGCCGTATTCGCCGGCATGGTCGACGCGGACCATCCGCTCGATCAGCGCCTCGCGCGACAGGTCGCCCGGCAGCGGGCCCGGCCGCGGCGGGCGCGCCGCAGCCCGATCGTCGGCCGTCGTCGGCTCGTGGCTCATCGGCGCCTCCACAGCAGCAGGCCGGCGACCGCACAGAACAGCGTCATGCCGGCGGCGATCAGCGTATTGTAGCCGGCCATCGAGATGCCGGCGAGCGACCAGGCGACATCGTCGCAGCGCACCACCGGCGCTCCCTCGAGCGCGGCACGGAGATCCTCGATCGAGGTCGCGTCGAGGCCGGCGGTGCCGGTGCAGGAGTCCGGACCGGCCCACCAGCCGTATTCCACGCCGGCATGATAGGCGCCGATGCCGCCGGTGACCGCGAAGCCGATCGCCGACAGCAGCACGAGCGCGGCGCGCAGCCGACCGGCCACGGCCAGCCCGGCCAGGCCGAGCGCCAGCGTGGCGATGTAGGGATAGCGCTGCAGGTGGCACAGCGGGCAGGGCGGCAGTTCGCCGAGATACTGGAAGCCGAGCGCGCCGAGCAGCATGCCCGCGCTGACCAGGGCGACGAACCCCGGCGCCAGCCAGCCGCGGTTCACCGTGCGCGCCCTTGCGTTGCGGCCGCGGCCGGCCTTATCTGCGTCCTGCGCTGCAACATGAGGCGGCCCCGTGCCCTATCTTCTGTCGTTCGTGATCCTGAGCGTGCTGGCCTTCGTGCTGGTCAGCTGCTTCATGGTCTGAATGGCCGCCGATTGCGGCGGAAACGGGACCGTCAGACCGCCAGCGCCTGCCGGTAGACGTCGAGGAGCGCTTCCATCTCCTGCCTGTCGGCCGGGTCCATCTTCCGCAGGCGGACGATCTGGCGCATGATCTTCGGGTCGAAGCCATTGCCCTTGGCCTCGGCATAGACCTCGCGGATGTCGGCGCCGAGGCCGGTCCGCTCCTCCTCCAGCCGCTCGATCCGCTCGATATAGCTGCGCAGCTGTTCGGCCGCGATCCCGCCGACGTCCGTCATCGCCCACTCCCTGGTCGCTGTTGTCGAGAGCCGGCGGCGGGCCGGACTCATCGGAGCCCGCCGCGGCGGCGCGGACGTTACCCGCCGGCCGCCGCCGCACGCAAGCGCCGGTTCGCGCTCAGTGCGCCTTGGTGATCGCCACGTCGAACGCCGCCTTCTGTTCCGGCGTCGCCTCGGTCTGGTGCTTTGCCTTCCACTCGGCATAGGGCATGCCGTAGACGATCTGGCGTGCGGCCTCGTAATCGAGCGCCAGCCCCTGTTCCTCGGCGGCGGCCTTGTACCATTTCGACAGGCAGTTCCGACAGAACCCGGCCAGGTTCATCAGGTCGATGTTCTGAACCTCGGGATTGTCGCGCAGGTGCTGGACCAGGCGACGGAAGGCGGCCGCCTCCAGTTCGGTGCGGGCGGCGGCGTCGATCTCGGCCATGCTTGCGATCCTCCATGGCTTGCTGGCGTTGGCTCAC
Source organism: Alphaproteobacteria bacterium (assembly GCA_041396705.1). Classification (NCBI taxonomy): domain Bacteria; kingdom Pseudomonadati; phylum Pseudomonadota; class Alphaproteobacteria; species Alphaproteobacteria bacterium. Next base: position 249,905 of record JAWKYB010000007.1, on the reverse strand, counting down.
GGCTAGACTTGGTACCGGGGGCCCGTCCGGGTCAAGCCGCCGCTGCGCCGCAGCGGACATCGCTCTCGCTCCCGCTTCGGCATTCGTGCTAGCGTCCCGGCCGGATTTTCCTTCGCGTGCCCGCATGGCGATTCGGTCGGCCGGGCGCACCCGAAACGAAAAAGACAGCGCCGGGGACCCGCTCGATGACCAATGCCTGTGCCACCGCCCTTCGCCTCGCCGCCATCGGCCTGCTCGCGGCCGCGCTCGGCGGCTGCATCCCGCTGTTCTTCGATCGCGACGGCAACTGGCGCGGCGCGCAGCCGACCGGGCCGGCCTACGGCAACAACCTCCAGCCGGACGCCGGCGTCGGCTCGGTCACCGACACCCCGGTGCGGACCGGCGACGAGGCCGAGGCGGACACCACCGAGGCGGCACCGGCCGAGTGACCGGCCGGTCAGCCCTTCGGCCGGGTTTCGGACACCAGCCAGTCGACCACCGCCGCTAGCGCTTCCGCCTCGGACGCGCCCGCCGCCAGCGCCTGCTGGTGGATGCGGCGCTGATTGTGGGCGCTGGTGCCGCGCGCCACGATCGTGCGGGCGTGCTCCACGTCGCTCAGGCAGCCGAGCCGCTCGGCCTCCGGCCGGATCAGGTCGACGATCTCGCCCAGCAGCTCGGGGTAGGGCACGATCCGGCCGCGACCGAAGTCGATCAGGCCCTCGTCGACGCCATAGCGCTGGGCCCGCCAGCGGTTTTCCGCGACCAGCATGTTCGCATAGGCCCGCCAGCGCTGGTTGGCGCGGCGCAGCCGGATCAGCATCGCGATCACGCAGACGTACAGCGCCGCGACGCACATGGCGTCGTCCAGGCGCGTACACATGTCGGAGATGCGCATCTCCAGCGTCGGGAACCGGGCGCTGGGGCGTACGTCCCACCAGATCTTGGTCGCATCCTCGATGATGCCGGCGTTGACCAGCATCTGCACGTGGCGCTGGTATTCGCCGTAGGATTCGAAGCGCTCCGGCAGGCCGGTGCGCGGCAGCTCGTCGAACACGCTCAGCCGGTAGGACATCAGGCCGGTGTCGATGCCCTCCCAGAACGGCGACGAGGTCGACAGGGCCAGCAGGTGCGGCAGGAAATAGCCGACCTGGTTGGCGAGCTCGATCCTGAGGTCGTCGTCCGCGATACCGACATGGACGTGCATGCCGCAGATCAGCAGCCGGCGCGCCGGCGCGCCGATATCGCGCGCCAGGGTGTTGTAGCGTTCCTTGTCGGTGTGGCGCTGCCGCGTCCAATGGGCGAAGGGATGGGTCGACGCGGCGATGATCGCGGCGCCGTGCTCCTCCGCCACCTCGCACACGCTGCGCCGCAGATGGGTCAGCTGCTGGCGCGCCTCGGTCAGCGAGCGGCAGACCGGCGTGCCGACCTCGATCTGTGCGCGCAGGAACTCCGGGGTCACCTGGCTGGCGAGGCGCTGCTCGCAGGCCTTGAACAGCGCCGGCGGCGGGTCGGACAGCAGGTCGCGGCTTTCGCGGTCGACGAGGAGATATTCCTCCTCGATGCCCAGCGTGACGCCCTGCTCGGTCATCGCTCAGATCCCCAGCCGGTGCAGGATCGGGTCGAGCGCGCGCGCCAGGCGCGCGGCCCAGGCCTGGACGCCGGCCGCATCGGCAAGACGGTCCTGGCGGATCTCGATCAGCGCGTTGGGCAGGCCGCGCGGCTCGGCATGGACGTCGATGGTGAAGCCGAAGCGGTCGTGGGCGGTGTAGGGCTCGTTGTCGCCGACCAGGATGCCGGGCTCGTCGCGCAACGCCTGCATCAGCGGTACCGGGATGCGGGCGTCGTCGGTCCACAGCACGCCGGCGTCCCATGGCCGCGTGATGCCGTCGCGCAGCGACGGCGTGAAGCTGTGCACCGCGAACATGGCGACGGTCTCGTGGTCGGCCAGCGCCCGTTCGAGCCAGTCCTCGATCGCCCGGTGATAGGGCCGGTGGCAGGCCGCCTCGCGCGCCGTGCGGTCGCCGTCGCCGAGCCCGCGGTTGCCGGGCACGATCACGCCGTCGCTGATCTGCGGGATCGCCGTCGGGTCGTCGGGCGCGCGGTTGCAGTCGATCACCAGCCGGGAATAACCGGCAAGCACGGCCGGCGCCTTCAGGGCGTCCGACAGCAGCCGCGTCACCGCGCCGGCGCCGGGGTCCCAGGCGATATGGTCGACGCGCTGCGCCGCACTGAGGCCGAGATCGCCGAGCGCGCGCGGCATCGCATTGCTGGCATGGTCGCAGACGATCAGCAGCGCCCGCCGCGAATCCCGGTTCAGCCAACTCAGCGGCGGCGGGTCGTCGGGGCCGAGCAGGCTCGGCGGCGCGCCGGTCGGCGCCGGGTTGCCGCATGCAGGGGCTGGATGGCCGTGGTCCATGCCCCCTGTGTAATGGGAAGCGCCGTCGGCGGGCAACCGGCGCGCGGCCCATGCGGCTTGTCGGCGCGGGGCGGGGCGCCGTACAACCGACCGCAAGCACAACGCCAACCCACCGGGGGAAACCATGCCGCGCCTTGCCGCCAACCTGTCGATGCTGTTCAACGAGGTGGAGTTCCTCGACCGCTTCGCCGCCGCGGCCAAGGCAGGGTTCAAGGGCGTCGAGTTCCTGTTCCCTTACGCCTGGCCGGCCGAACAGATCGCCGAGCGGCTGGCGGCGAACAACCTGACCCAGGCCCTGTTCAACATGCCGCCCGGCGACTGGGACGCCGGCGAGCGCGGTTACGGCTGCCTGCCCGACAAGCGCGGCGCGTTCCAGGACGGGGTCGGCCAGGCCATCGCCTATGCCAAGGTCCTGGGCTGCAGGACGGTGCACGCGATGGCCGGCATCGCGCCGGCCGGCGCCGACCGGCGGGTGCTGACCGAGACCTATGTGGAGAACATCAGCTTCGCCGCGGCCGAATGCGCCAAGGAAGGCATCACGGTGGTGATCGAGGCGATCAACGGCCGCGACATCCCGGGCTTCTTCCTCAACACCTCGGCCCAGGCCATCGACATACTGGAGCGGGTCGGCGCGACCAACGCCAGGTTCCAGTACGACATCTATCACATGCAGATCATGGAGGGCGACCTGGCACCGACCATCGAGCGCATCCTGCCGATGATCGGCCACATGCAGCTGGCCGATACTCCAGGCCGGCACGAGCCCGGCACCGGCGAGATCAACTACGGCTATCTGCTGCCGCAGATCGACCGGCTCGGCTATTCCGGCTGGATCGGCTGCGAGTACCGCCCGGCGGGCGACACGGCGGCCGGGCTGGGCTGGGCCCGGCCCTATCTCTGACCGCGATGGCCGATCCCGCCGTCCTACTGCGCCGGATGTTCGATGCGGCGGTCGCCGCCGCCGACCCGATGCGTTGCGTGCCGCCGCAGCTGCCGCCGCGGCCGCGCGGGCGCACCATCGTCCTCGGCGCCGGCAAGGCCTCGGCGGTGATGGCCCAGGCGGTGGAGGCCGCCTGGCCGGCCGACCCGGCGCATCCGCTGGAGGGCCTGGTGGTCACACGCTACGGCCACGGCGCCCCATGCGACCGCATCGAAATCGTCGAGGCCGCCCATCCGGTGCCGGACGACGCCGGCCTGGCGGCGGCGGGCCGCATCCTGGCGCTGGCGCGCGATGCCGGGCCGGACGACCTGGTGCTGTGCCTGATCTCCGGCGGCGGCTCGGCCCTGCTGACCCGGCCGGCGGCCGGGATCGGCTTCGCCGACAAGCAGGCGCTGAACAAGGCCCTGCTCGACAGCGGAGCCGCGATCGGCGAGATCAACACGGTGCGCAAGCACGTGTCGGCGATCAAGGGCGGCCGCCTGGCCGCCGCCGCGGCGCCCGCCCGGGTACTGACCCTCGCCATTTCCGACGTGCCCGGCGACGACCCGGCGGTGATTGCCTCCGGCCCGACCGTGCCGGACCCGACCACGCTGGAAGATGCCCGCGACGTGCTGGCCAAGTACGGCATCGACCCGCCGGCCGCGATCGGCGCCGCCCTGGTCGATCCGGCCAACGAGAGCCCGAAGCCCGATGACCCGGCCTTCGCCCGCGCCGAGACCCGCATCGTCGCCACGCCCGCGCTGGCGCTGGCGGCCGCGGCCGACGTGGCCAGGGCGGCCGGCGTCGCGCCGTGGGTGCTGAGCGACGTGATCGAGGGCGAGGCGCGCGAGACCGCCCGCGTGCTGGCCGCGCTGGCGCGCGGCGTGGCAGGCGGGGTCGGGCCTGAGCGGGGGCCGCTGGCGCCGCCCTGCGTGCTGCTGTCCGGCGGCGAGACCACGGTCACGGTCGGCAGAGGCACCGGCGAGAGCCGGGGCGGCCGCAACTCGGAATTCGCGCTGGCGCTGATGCTGGCGCTGGCCGGCGCGCAGGGCGTCCATGCGCTCGCCGCCGACACCGACGGCATCGACGGCACCGGGCCGCATGCCGGCGCCGTCGTCGCACCCGACGGGCTCGCCCGGCTGGCCGCCGCGGGCCTCGACGCCCGGGCCCTGCTCGCCGCCCATCTGTCGCACGACGCCTTCGCCGCGCTCGATGCTCTGGTCGTCACCGGACCGACGCGCACCAACGTTAACGATTTTCGCGCCTTGCTGATCCTGCCGGTTTGATGTTGTGTGCGGGAGTGCCGGCGCACCGGCCGCACTGCCGCCAGCCGCCGGAGAGCGGCAAGAAACGCGAATGCCGGCAAAGGGCCGGCCCGGGAAACGTCTGGGGTATTCGACATGCGACGCAGACGCTGCGCCAAGATCATCGCGACCATCGGACCGTCGAGCAGCGATGCGGCCACCATCGCCGAGCTGTTCGCGGCCGGCGTCGACGTGTTCCGGCTGAACTTCAGCCACGGCGCGCACGAGGACCACAAGGCGCGCTACGACATGATCCGCAAGGTCGAGGCCGACACCGGGCGGCCGATCGCGATCATGGCGGATATGCAGGGCCCCAAGCTGCGGATCGGCACCTTCAAGGACGGCCCGATCGTGCTGGAGCCGGGGCAGGCATTCCGCCTCGACCTCGACAAGACGCCCGGCGACAGCGGCCGCGCGCCGCTGCCCCATCCCGAAATCCTGCAGGCGCTGGAGGTCGGCACCGACCTGCTGCTCGACGACGGCAAGCTGCGGCTGCGCGTCACCAGGGCCGATCCCGGCTTTGCCGAGACCGAGGTGGTGACAGGCGGGCCGCTGTCGGAGCGCAAGGGCGTCAACGTGCCCAACGTGGTGCTGCCGCTGTCGTCGCTGACGCCGAAGGACCGTCGCGACCTGGACTATGCGCTGTCGCTTGGCTGCGACTGGATCGCGCTCAGCTTCGTGCAGACGCCGGACGACGTCGCCGACGCCCGCAAGCTGATCGGCGGCCGCGCCGGCGTGCTGGTGAAGCTGGAGAAGCCGGCGGCGATCGACCGCCTCGACGAGATCATCGAGCTGGCCGACGCGGTCATGGTCGCCCGCGGCGACCTGGGCGTCGAGCTGCCGCCCGAGGACGTGCCCGGCATCCAGAAACGGATCGTGCGCCGCTGCCGCGCCGCCGGCAAGCCGGTGGTGGTGGCGACCCAGATGCTGGATTCGATGGTCAGTTCCCCGTCGCCGACCCGCGCCGAGGCCTCGGACGTCGCGACGGCGGTGTTCGACGGCGCCGACGCTGTGATGCTTTCGGCCGAGACCGCGGCGGGCAAGTACCCGCACGAGGCCGTCACGATGATGAACCGCATCATCCGCCGAACCGAGGCCGACGAGCAGTACCGCATGCTGATGCAGGCGTCGCACCCGACGCCGGACCGGACCTCGGCCGACGCGATCACCGCGGCCGCGGCCCAGGTGGCGGAGACGATCAACGCCCGCTGCATCGTCACCTACACCACCACCGGGTCGACCACGCTGAGGGCCGCGCGCGAACGCCCGGCGGCGCCGATCGTGTGCCTGACCTCGAAGCTGGAGACGGCGCGGCGGCTGGCCATCGCCTGGGGCGTGCACTGCGACTACACCGCCGACGTCGAGAATTTCACCGACATGGTCGACAAGGCCTGCCGGATGGCGGCGCAGGACGAGTTCGCAACGATCGGCGACCGGCTGGTGGTGACGGCCGGGGTGCCGTTCGGCACGCCCGGCGCCACCAACGTGCTGCGGATCGCCTGGGTCGACGCCGGCCACCTGTAGCGTCCGACCCTCGACGCGTCAGAGCTGGAGGATCGTCAGCGCGGCGAAGAGTACGATCTCGGACACAATGAGCGCGTAGGCAGTGCCGACTGCCATACTGGCCGGGATCGACACGCAACCCAGGATGATCTGGTACTCGGGGCCGCCGCGGCAGGTGTCGGCTGGCGGCCGATTGCGGAACATGTAGTCGCGACCGCCGCGCGAGATTCCGATGTTCCGGCCGGTGCGCGGGTCGACGATGATCCGGTCGCCGCCCGGCGAGGCGTTGACATAGGGCCCGCCCGGCCGCCAGCCGCCGCCGGTCGCACCGCCGAGGCCAGGATCGAGCACCGCGCGGATGTCGCCGCTGGCCGGGTCGAGCGTCCACCAGGTCTGGGTCGACGCCGTCGTACCGCCATCGGCGACCACCACGACGTCGCCGTCGGCGAGGGCGTCGCGCAGGGCGGCTGGCGCATCGGCGGCGACGGCCGCGGCGTCGGCCGGCGCGATCGCCGCCAGGTCGGGCGACATGGCATTGCTGGTGCTGGCGACAGTCGTCGCATCCGGAGCCGATCCGCCGGAGCGCAGTTCGGCGAGCGTGGTCTCCAGCGCGGATTGCACCACGCCGTACCACAACCGCCGCTGGGCCACGTCGATCGGCGCGACCCCCTCGGCCGCCACCGCCGCGACCGAATCGTGCAGCAGGTCTATGGCAAGCCCGGCCCCGACGCCGTCGCCGACCGGCACCGGCGCGAACGAGAACAGGAACACGCGCGGCGCACCGACGAACAGCCGCAGGTCGGCACGGTCGTTGGCCGCCGCGACCGACAGCCGTTCGCTGGCCAGCACCGTCGCCTGGTTCAGCGCGCCGACCGGCCACAGCATCGCGGGCAGCGACAGCTCGCCCATCGCCTGTTCGCTGGCCATGCCGTCGCCAAGCGCCGCCACCGCCAGGCCCATGCCGACGGCGGTCCGATAGGGATCGGCACCGCCGACCGACACCGCGATCTGGTGGATGGTCTCGAAGATGCGGGGGCCGTCCAGGCCCATGTGCGTTTCCGCCAGCCACGCGGCATCGACGGAACCGCCCTGGCGGACATCGGGCGCGACCCGGTCCAGCAGGACGCGCCGCCGCGTTTCCGCAGGCAGGCCCGGCACCGCCACCGTCACGTCGACATAGAGCGCGGTCAGTTCCGGTCCGGTCTCGGCCTCGTCGCCGAAGAAGAAGGCCTGGGCGTCGTCCTGTGCGGCCGGCAGCGCCGGCACCGGCTCGCCGCTCTCGACCAGCTCGCCGCGCACCAGCGTCGGCACGTAGCTCGGCGCCTCGCCCATTGCGCCCATCAGCCCGCCGGCCAGCCCCGACACGCCGCCGCCGACCGCCGGCGAGAACACCAGGAACACCTGTCCGGCGGCGGCATCGGCCGCGGCCAGCGGCACCGCCAGCAAGGTCTGCTCGACAAGCGCGCCGTCGGCCAGCGACTCGGCGACCACGGCGACGGTGACCCGGTGCCACATGTCGTCGGGCAGCGCGTCGTAGGTCGCTTCCGGCGCGGCCAGAGCGGTCCCGGGGGCGGCGTCCGGCAGGGTGGGATCGAGATCGGTCCACGCGCCGTCGATCATCGCCTGCACCCAGACATGGCGGGCGGGCAGCGCGGCGAGCGCCGCGGACGGATCGCCGAGGTGCGCGCCGACCGCCGGCCACAGCCAGCCGAGGTCGCGCCGGGCGCGCGCGTCGAGCCGGTCCAGCGCCGCCGGCGACAGCCCGGCCAGGGAGACGACGGCCGCCTGCGCTTCCGCATCCAGCCGGCCGGCAATGCCACCGTTCAGCGCAGCCGCGTGCACGCGCTCGGTCCCGGCGGGGTCGAGCGTGCCGACGGCAAAACGGACCGCGACGCCCTGCGCCTGCAGCAGCGACGCCAGCAGCAGCGCCCGGTCGGCACTGCCGCCGGCGCCCGCCGCCAGCGTGCCTTCGGCACCGCGCAGCGCACCGTCATAGGGGTCAAGTCCGATTCGGTCGCGGACAAAGGCGAAGGCGGCGGCCGGGTCGCCGCCCAGGCTCTCCGCCAGCAGGTCGAGATCGTGCTCCGCGGCCGGGAACAGGTCGGCCACCGCGAAGGCGCGGTCGCGGACCCGGGCGAGATCGATCTCGCCGGTCGGCGGCGCCGGCAGTGCCGGCAGATCGACGACGACGTCGCCAGCCATGCCGGGAAAGGTCAGTTCGGCCGCCGGCGCCGCCAGCGGCCACAGGGCCAGGGCGAGCGCCGCGCCGCCGGCACGGCGGCAAAGATGCAACGAGCTTCGGCTGGGGTGCATAGGGCGGTCTCCACTCCCGCGCGCCCGCACGACGGCGGGCACCAAGACAATGCCATGGCATGGGTCGCGCGGCGGGCCGGTTCGGTTCATCGCGTTGCCTGCCGCCGGCCGATGACAGCCCGCCGCTGGCGCGCTGACAAATGAATTCACATCGCCGCCGATGCGACACGACCGACCGGCCGCGTGTCGTCCGTCAAACCGACGCGTCGCGACGGCGTCGGACCGGATGAACCGGCCGGTCGGTGCCGGCGACACATGCGCCACCGGAGCCGCTGGTTGCCTCGCCTCTCGCATGAACGTAAAATTGACAATGTCCCCGACATCGCACCGCGGTCCGGTCTCGTGCGCCAGCACCGGCAGCGAGAGCGATGATTCCTCGGCGTTCCTGCAACGCGCGGGCAATGCAACGATCAAACCGGCCGGGGTCTTCGTTCTCCGACCGCCCTGCGTGGCCTTGCGTGCTGCTTCCCCACCTCTACCGACTCGCGTTCGGGACAACCATATATGAACGATGTTCATTTAACGCCCAGTCAACCAGGGAGGTACCCGATGAAGGCGAGCACGGACGCGAGCGGCCGCGCCGGCACCGAAGCGGCTCGCAGGCCGCTTGCCAGCCGCTCGACCGGGTGGGCGCGCCTCCTGGCAGCCCGGCTGGCCGCCAGCAGCGTCACGCCGAACCAGATCTCGCTCGCGTCGGTCGTCTTCGCCGGCGGCGGCGCAGCCCTGACGCTGTGGGGCGGATGGGTCGGACTGACGCTGGCCGCCGCCATGGTGCAGCTGCGGTTGCTGTGCAACCTGCTCGACGGCATGGTCGCCATCGAGGGCGGCAAGGCAAGCGCCCTCGGCACACTCTATAACGAGATCCCCGACCGGATCGCCGACAGCCTGCTGATCGTGGCGGCCGGCTACGCGGCAGGGGTGCCGTGGCTGGGCTGGGCCGGCGCCCTGGCGGCCGCACTGACCGCCTATCTGCGGATGCTCGGCGGCTCGCTCGGCTTTGCCCAGGATTTCGGTGGCATCATGTCCAAGCCGCGGCGCATGGCCGCGCTCACCGCCGGGCTGCTCGCCGCGGCGGCCGAGACCGCGCTGACCGGCACGCAGCACGGCCTGGCGGTGGCGGTCGGCGTTATTGGCCTGGGCAGCCTGGTCACCTGCGCCACCCGGACGCGGACTCTGGCCGCGGCACTGTCATGCCGCGGCTGATCCGCGCGCTGCTGCTGGGCCTGGTGCGCCTGCTGGTCGGCGCCCACGCGCGCTGGCAGGGTTGCGGGCCGTCCGATGCCGCCCGCATCTACTTCGCCAACCACAGCAGCCACCTCGACACGCTGGTCATCCTGGCGGCGCTGCCGCGCGGCGATCGCGACCGGACCCATCCGGTCGCGGCCCGCGACTACTGGTCCCGCAGCCCCGCCCGGCGTTTCCTTGCCGAGCGCTGCCTCGGCGCGGTGCTCGTCGAGCGCAAACCGCACGGCGCCGCCGATCCGCTGGACCTGCCCGCCCGCGCGCTTGCCGCCGGCGAGTCGCTGATCCTGTTTCCCGAGGGCACCCGCGGCGAGGGCGCCATCGCCCCGTTCCGCGGCGGGCTGTTCCACCTGGCCCGCCGGTTCCCGCATGTGGAGCTGGTGCCGGTGCATGTGGAGAACCTGCATCGCGTGCTGCCGAAAGGCAGCCTGCTGCTGGTGCCGCTGCTGTGCACGCTGACGGTGGGCGCGCCTTTGGCACTGATGCCGGGGGAGACCAAGCCGGCCTTCCTGGAACGCGCCCGCGCGGCACTGGCCGGGCTCGCCGAACCGCACGAAGCGACGGAGCATGGCCGATGACACTGGACGGGTCGTTCGTCTGGCTGGCCGGCGGCATCGTCGCGCTGCTGGCGCTGGCATCCGCCGTCGGCGCGACGCTGAGGCGCGCCGTCGTCACCCCACAGGCACGGGCCACGGTGCAGAACCTGAACGACCGGATCCGCTCGTGGTGGATCATGGCGGCGATCTTCGCGGCGGTGCTGGCCGCCGGCACGACCGCGACCATGGTCCTGTTCGCGCTGATCTCGTTCCTGGCGCTGCGCGAGTTCCTGACCCTGATCCGCACCCGGCCGGGCGACCGCGTCACGCTGTTCCTGTCGTTCTTCGTCGTGATCCCGGCGCAGTATGTCCTGATCGCCGCCGGCTGGTACGGGCTGTTCGCGATCTTCATCCCGGTCTACGTGTTCCTGGCGCTGCCGGTCGCGTCCGCGGTCGGCGGCGACACCCGGCAGTTCCTGGCCCGCAGCGCCGTCATGCAATGGGGGCTGATGCTGGCCGTCTATGCCATCAGCCATGCCGCCGCGCTGCTGATCCTGGTCGTCCCCGGCCACAACGCACCGCCGGCCATGCTGCTGCTGTATCTGGTCGTCGTCGTGCAACTCAGCGACGTGTTCCAGTATGTGGTCGGCAAGCTGTTCGGCCGCAGGCCGGTGGCGCCGCGGCTCAGCCCGTCGAAGACCGTCGAGGGCCTGATCGGCGGCGGCGCGCTCGCCATCGCCTGCGGCACCGGTCTGTGGTTCGTCACGCCGTTTTCGCCGCTGCAGTCGGCCGCGATGAGCACGGTGATCGTGGTCGCCGGTTTCTTCGGCAGCCTGGTGCTGTCGGCGATCAAGCGCGACCTCGGGGTCAAGGACTGGGGCCAGATGATCGGCGGTCACGGCGGCATGCTCGACCGGGTCGATTCGATCGCCTTCGCCGCGCCGCTGTTTTTTCACGTCACCCGCTATTTCTTCACCTGACCGCCGCAAAGCCGGGGGCGGCGCCACGCCTGCCGCGGCCGCCCGGACATTTTTCTCCGGAACATGAACCGCCGTTCATGCGCCAGCGACTTCTGCGCAATCGGAGCCGCTCATGGCGCCCGAACGGAGCAAACGGAAAATGCCCATCATCCGACTGAAGATCCTCAACCCGATCACCGGCACGGAGGCCGCCGAGCACCTGCCAGGTACATCGAAGGGGGACTACATCCGCGGCCTCGGCGGCAACGACAACATCTACGGCTGGGACGGCGACGACCTGCTCGAGGGCGGCGAAGGCGACGACCATGTCAGCGGCGGCAACGGCGACGACCGCGCCTATGGCGGCAACGGCAAGGACCTGATCAGCGGCGACGCCGGCTACGACACCCTGTATGGCGAGGCGGGCGACGACCTGCTCTATGGCGGCGACGGCGACGACCTGCTCTACGGCGGCGAGGGCAACGACCATCTCTATGGCGACGCCGGCAACGACACCGCCTATGGCGGTGCCGGCGACGACCGGTTTTGGACGCTGGAGGAGGTCGGCGCCGGCAACGACTTCATCGACATGGGCGAGGGTAACGACTGGGTCTTTGCCGGCGACGGCGACGACACCATCAACGGCCAGGCCGGCGACGACAAGCTGGAGGGCCGAGACGGCGACGACTTCCTGTTCGGCGGCAGCGGCATCGACTGGCTGTACGGCGGCTTCGGCAACGACTTCATCGACGGCGGCAGCGAGGGCGACCAGATCTGGGGCGGCGGCGAGGACGACTGGATCTGGGGCGGCGACGGCAACGACTACATCGTCGGTGACGGCTGGTACAGCTACGAGACCGCCAACGGGCTGGTGGTCACCGTGCCGCTCTACGGCGACGACACCATCTATGCCGGCGACGGCGACGACTATGCCTGGGGCGGCGATGGCAACGACTGGATCAACGGCGGCGCCGGCGCCGACCTGCTGCTCGGCGGCGATGGCATCGATACCGTGTCCTATGCGGGCTCGTCCGGCGGCGTCTTCGTCTGCCTGGCGCCGGCCGACGCCTGCTACAACGCCGCCGCCGGCGGCGACGCCCAGGGCGACCTGATCGGCGAGTTCGAGAATGTCGAGGGTTCCGGCTACGCCGATTTCCTGACCGGCAACGAGCTGGACAACACGCTGGACGGCGCCGCCGGCGACGACGAGCTGAACGGCGCGCTGGGCGACGACATGCTGATCGGCGGCTTCGGCAACGACACCTTCCTGTTCGAGGGCGCGTTCGGCCACGACATCGTCAAGGATTTCAAGCCGGGCGCGGACCAGCTCGACTTCTCGGCCCTGGGCATCGGCTATGCCGACCTGGTCATCACCAACAACATGGCCGGCACGCTGATCACCATCGGCGACAACAGCGTCTTCCTGCAGGGCGTCAGCGGCGGCCAGCTCGACCCGCTGAACGACTTCGTGCTCTGACCTTCAGGATCGCTGCGGCCGGCCCTGCCGCCCGGCGGGGCCGGCCGCGTCTATTCGTGCCGCAGCGCGACGATGAAGGCGACGAGGTTGTCGATGTCCTCGTCGGACAGGCTGAAGCCCGGGATGATGAAGTGCGGCTGGTGCAGGAAGGCGGTCAGCTTCTCCGGCGTGTCGTACTGGCTGCCGTCGGCGATGTCCTGGAAGCTGGCGGCGGCACCGCCGGCGGTGTATTGCGGCGCCGGATAGCCGGGCACGTGATGGCACACCGTGCAGCGATCGGCGATGATCGGGCGTGCCGCCTCGACATCGCCCTCCGCCCGGGCCGGGCCGGCCAGCAAGGCGATGGCGGCCAACGCCAGGCCCGCCCGAGCCGCGCGGCGAGCGGTCGCCGCCGCTCGCACCGTGTCACGCGCTGCAATCGCTCCGACCGCATTCATCGTCGCCTCCTCCGCCGTGACACCGGTTCCGTCAGTCCCGCAGTTGCAGGATGAACGAGACGATATTGTCCACCTCGACCGGTGTCAGGATGAAAGTCGTCATCGGGTAGTGCGGCCGCCGCAGAAAGCTGGTCAGCCACGCCCGCGAGTAGGTCTGCGTGTCGGCCGCGATCTCCAGGAAAGACGGCCCGTGGTCCGGTGCGGCCACGGCCGGCGGCGCCATTCCAGGCACCTCATGGCAGGCGGCGCAGCGCGTCTCCACCAGCGGCTGCGCCAACTCCGGATTGCCCTGGGCCAGCGCCGTCGCGCCGCCCGCGCCGACCAGCGCGGCGACCAGCATCGCCCGGATCGCGTTCGAACTCAGTCCATCGGCCCGCATCGCCGCCCCCCATTGCCGCGCCGCCAAGCGTAGATCGATCGGCACAAGATGGACGCGATGGCGCGGCGTCGCGTTGACCCGGATCAACTGGCCGGCGGCTCCTCCGCCGCCGCAGGGGTGGCAAGACCGAGGCCGATGCGGCCCTGCTCGGCCGCCCACTGGCCGGCCAGCGCCAGCGCGCACGGAAGATGGGCGTCGTCCAGCGCGAGCGCCGCACGCGCGCGGCACAGTCCGGCCTCCTTGGTCTGGTCGTAGGCCGCGCTGTCCGGCACCAGGGCGCAGAAGGCATAGGCGCGCTCCCACGTGCCCGCGGCGGCGGCACGCGCGCCGGCCAGCAGGGCGGCGGTCACGAAGGGCTCGGAGCCCGGCGTCTCGCCGCGCAGGCGCTCGACGAGCTGCAGGCCGCCGTCGCCGATCTCGGCCGGCGCGCCGAGGTCGGCGGTGCAGGACGCCGGGGTGGCCGGCGGCACGCCGGTCGCGACGGCGGCGGTCGCGCCGGCCTGCCGGCCGGTGCCGTCCGAGGGGCCGCGCGCGGCCTGGCACCCGGCCATCGTCAGCGCGAAGCCGAGGCCGGCGATGCCGAGGGCCGTCGATCCGATGGAGGCCATCCGTCAAAGCTCCCGCCTGTGCGGCCGCGGCTCGGGCCGAGTCCGACGTTAGTAAACGGATGGTGCGGCGGACGGTTCCCGTACGCAAGCCCTTGCGTCGGCGGGGCGGCGGTTCAGGTGGCCGGCATCGCCGCCAGCGGGATGATCGCGCCCGGATGCTGGATCACCGCCGCCGCCACGCGATGGCCGGCATGGGCGGCATCGGCCGGCAGCGCATCGCACAGCCGGGCAGACAGATAGGCGCCGTTGAAGCTGTCGCCGGCCGCGGTGGTGTCCACAGGTTTGGCCACCGATTCCGCAGGAATCTCCCAGCGCATGCCGGCGCGGTCGATCACGCACGGAGCGCGGTCGCGCTTGACCACCACCTCGCGGACGCCAAGCATCTGCAGCCGCGCGATGGTGGCGTCGGGGTCCGCATCGCCGAACAGCATCTGCTCGTCGCCGAACGTCGGCAGCCCGATGTCGGTCCGCCGCCAGGCCGCCGCCATGGTCTTGCGCGCCTCCTCCACGTCGGGCCAGCCGCGCGGGCGGAAGTTGGCGTCGAAGGCGACCAGCGCCCCGACGCGCCTGACGTCGTCCAGCAGGTCGAACAGCATGGCGCGCGACTCGGCGTCGAAGATCGACAGCGTGATGCCGGACAGATAGATCATGTCGTAGGCGCGGAGGTCGCGGGCGATATCCGCCATCCGCGGCGCCCGCAACAGGTCGCGCGCCGCCGCAGCCGAGCGCCAGTAGTGGAAGGTCCGCTCGCCCCTGTCGTCGGTGCGGATCATGTACAGCCCCGGCAGCCGGCCGGGCAGGCGCAGCACCGTGCCGGTGCCTACCCCTTCGTCCGCCCAGCTCTGCACCATCCAGTCGGAATAGGGGTCGTCGCCCAGGGCGGTGACATAGTCGACCTGCGCGAAGCGGCCGGCCTGCCGCAGCCGGCGCGCGGCATAGACTGCGGTGTTGAGCGTGTCGCCGCCGAAGCGCAGGTCCAGCGTGCGGGCGTCGCGGGCGGTCAGTTCGATCATGCACTCGCCGATGCAGGCGAGGCGGAGCGGCGGTTCGGCCATGGTCGTTCCGGTGCGGATGCGGGGCCGCGCACACTGTCCGCAGCCCCTTGTTATGCGGCGCGACCTTAGGCAGTTTGGCGGCCGCTGTCAGCGCCCTACCCGCCACCGCGACCGCAGGACGTGCCGTATGAGCCAAGCCCTGACCGAAGTGCGCTCCGTCGACCTGGTGTTCCCGCGTACGACCAATCACTACGGCACGATGTTCGCCGGCGACGAGCTGGCGGCACTGGCGCGGATCGCCTTCGTCGCCGCCACCCGCCATACCCGCGCCCGCCTGGTGCTGCGGGCCAGCACCGACATCGCCTTCACCGCGCCGGCGCCGCAGGGCCGGCTGGTGGAGCTGATCGGTCGCGTGGTGGAGGCGTCCGGATCGACCGTCACCGTCGAGGCGGAGCTGGTTGCCGAGGACCTGCTGACCGGCGCGCGCACCTCCTGCGCCAGCGGCCGCTTTGCCCTGGTCGCCGTCGACGAGGCCGGCAAGGCCATCCGCCTGCCCGGACCGTAGCCGCCGGCGGTGCAGCCGGGCATCCGATCATGCCCACGCCATAATTCACTTGAAGTGTCGGTGCCCGGGCCGGTGTATTAGGATTTGTACATCACCCGCTGGTAGCGTGCACGGCAACGGTCTGATGCGTGGGGACACCATGACACAGCTTGCACCGGGGACGGCGGCCGTGGTCGCGGCGCTTGCGCTGGCCGCCTGCACCGACCCGACGAAATACGCCGAGCCATTGGCGACGCTGAACACGGCCACCGGCCAGACCGCCGCGGTGGTCGAGGACGTGATCAGCCCGTTCGAGGACACGCCGGATTCGCGGCGGCAGGCCTGCCTTGCTGCGGCGGTGATGTCCGGCGACGCCCTCGACCGGTCGCTGATCGATCCGTCGTCCGGCCGCTGTGCCGAGATCTGGGCCAAGGCCCAGGCCGGTTTCGCCGTCGATGCGGCGCAGGCGGCCCAGCGTCGTGCGGCGATGGACGCGCTGACGGCCTATGTCGGCGCACTGCAGGCCGTGCTCGAGGCCGAGGACGGCGATCCGCTGCGTGCCGCCGCTTTCGACGCCGAGTATCGGGGCCGCACGCTGGCGGCGGCGGCCGAGGCGCTGCCCGGTGCCGCCGCAATGCCACGCCCGG
This sequence comes from Alphaproteobacteria bacterium, assembly GCA_041396705.1. NCBI lineage: Bacteria > Pseudomonadati > Pseudomonadota > Alphaproteobacteria > Alphaproteobacteria bacterium. The sequence continues at coordinate 233,647 of JAWKYB010000007.1, read as the reverse complement.
CCGAGGCGGTGACCATGGTCGGCGACCTGCTGGCCGGGGTCTATGGCGACCTCGCGCGCATCGAGGCGCTGCGCGCGGTCGTCGCCGGCACCGATCCCGCGGTCGCGCAGCTCGCCGCAGCGCTGGCGGCCGACGTCGCCGCCGCCCACGCCGCACGGCTGGCCCGCGGACCGCAGGAGATCGAGGCGACCATCGCCCTGTTCAACCGCACCGGGGCCGGCGACCGCTATGCCGCCGGCGAGCTGGCGGTGGCGCTGTCCAACAACCTCGACGCCCTGCGCGCCAGCGACCCGTCCGAGGCCCTGCGCCGGCTCGAGATCGCCCACGCTGCGTTGGCCCAGGCCCTCGACGACGACACCCCGAAGAGCTTCATCGAGCTGGTCGATCGCGTCGAACGCTTCGCCGAGGCCGCCGGCCAGGCGGAAGCCGTCTACGTCGCCTACAACGCCGCCCTGGAAGGCTAGCCGGCGGCCGCAGCGACCAGGGCGAGGTCGGCCGGGTCGGCCCGCGATCCGTCGCGGCCCAGCCAGCGGGCCAGGGCTTCGAGCGGTGCGTCCGCGCCGGCCGACGCATCGACGCCGGCGCCGCCCAGCCAGGCCGCGATCATCGCCAGCTGATGCCGCTCCGCCGCCAGTTCGTCGGCCTTGACGCGATCGCGCAGCCGATGGCCGGCATGGCCTGCGCCCTTCATCCAGCGCCGGGCCCGGCGCAGCGGCCGGACCACGTTGTCGCGCCACGGCGCGACATGGGCATCGTGCGCGGCCAGCGCCGCCGCGTCGAGCGCACCCGGCCCTTCCGTCGCCGACCACAATGCGGCGAGCAGCAGCGGGATGTCGGCGCCCGCCTCGTCCTGCAGCCGCAGGCAGGCGTCGGCGACGCCGGGCGCCGCGTAGACGCGCAGGCAGAACGCCCACAGGTCCGCCGCGCCGTCATCGGTCATCGCCGCCGTTGCCGCCCGGCTCAGGTCCCGGCCCGCGCCTCGTTGCCGACATAGATGCCCAGCCCGCGCGCGGTCTTGAGCATGTCGCCGGTCGGATCGACCGCCTGGTAGCTCTCGATCGCCTCGGTGATCGGCACGTCGACCACCCGCCGGTTCTGCCACGCCACCATGCGGTCGTACCTGCCCTCGGCGATCAGGTCGACCGCATGCACGCCGAATGCCGAGGCGATCAGGCGGTCGCTGGAGCTGGGCTGGCCGCCGCGCTGGACATGGCCGAGCACCGTCACCCGCGTCTCGGCGCCGGTCATCTCCGCGATCCTGGCGCCCAGATACTGGCCGACGCCGCCATAGCGCACCTCGCCCTGCGACTGGGTGATGGTCACCTTCTCGCCGGTCTCGGTGCGCGCGCTCTCGGCGCAGACCACCAGCGCGAAATTGCGGCCGCGGCGGCGGATCGCCTTGATGTGCTCCGCCACCTGCTCGACCCTGTACGGAATTTCGGGGATCAGGATCACGTCGGCGCCGCCGGAGATGCCGGCGCTGAGCGCGATATGGCCGGCGTCGCGGCCCATCACCTCCAGCACCATCACCCGGTCGTGGCTGGCCGCGGTGGGCTGCAGCCGGTCCAGCGCCTCGGTGGCGACGTCGACCGCGGTGGCATAGCCGATCGACACCTCGGTGAGGCCGACGTCGTTGTCGATGGTCTTCGGGATCGCGACCATGTTCCAGCCGCCGCGCTGGGCCAGCTTGCGCAGGATCGCCATCGAGCCGTCGCCGCCGATCACGATGATCGCATCGAGCCCGAGTTCGCGATAGCCGGCGCACACCTCGTCGGCGCGGTCCTTGCGGCTGCCGTCCGGCATCGGATAGGCGAAGGGGTCGCCCTTGTTGGTGGTGCCGAGGATGGTGCCGCCCATGCGCATGATGTGGCCGGAGAAATCCGCCAGTTCCAGCCGCTTGTAGGCCACCGGGCGTTCCATCATGCCGCGGGTGCCCTGGGTGATGCCGAGCACCTGCCAGCCATAGGTCCCGACGGCGCGCGAGACGACGGCGCGGATCACGGCATTCAGGCCGGCACAGTCGCCGCCGCTGGTGAGAATTCCGATCCGCTTGGTCATCGCCGCCCCATTTCCTGCCGTGCCGCACCGGCCCGTCACCGCCCGGCCGGGCCGCTGGCCGGCGTTGCGCGCCGGCCCGGCCCGCCATAAGCTGGCGGCCACGCGCCGGTGCCGGCCCGCCGCCGCCGACGTTCACGTGCCGCGTGTGCGGCCCGCCGTCAAGTGATCGCTGACACGGGCCCGGTCGGCGGGGACCGGGGACGGACGCGAACAGGGAGCATCGCGGCCGATGGCCGACTCGCCCGACGACCCGCAGGACCCGGCGCAGACGCCTGAGGAAAGGCTCGCCATCCTGCGGCGGGAGCATCGCGTGCTCGACGACGCCATTGCCCGCCTGGCCGAGGCCGGTGCGATCAACCAGCTCGAGGTGCAGCGGCTGAAACGGCGCAAGCTCAAGCTGCGAGACGAGATCTCGCGGCTGGAGAGCGGGCGCTATCCCGACATCATTGCCTGACCGGCGCTCAGCGGTCAGCGGGCCTTCGCGAAGTCGAATCGCGACCTGTGGCTTTCGCCACAGCGCAATCGCGCGGATCGCGCCAGACTAGCATTACTGATCCCATGTTCAGTGTGGAGCATCGTCATGCTCCTCCCTCCGAACACCTTTCGCCGCCCGCATTTTCGGGCGGCTTTTTTTGGCCGATCCGCGTTGCCCGCGCGAAATGCGCGTCCTGTGCCGGCCGTCACACCGGTCAGGCCCATGCGGTCCCATATGACTTCACGAGCATCGTCATGCTCCTCCCTCCGAACAGCCTTTTGGGCCGCCCCACCCGGGCGGCCCTTTTTTTCGCGCGCCGCCCGGTGTGTCCGCCGTCACCGGGCTGTGGCGCCGATCACGGCACAGCCGTCGCACGCACCCCAGATACCGCAGCGAGCATCGTCATGCTCCTCCCTCCGAACACCTCTTCGGCCGCCCCAACGGGCGGCGGTTTTTTTTGGCCGGCGCCGGCCCGCGTGCGGCCCGTCACAGCGCTGTGCCGACGGTCACAGCGAAACGGCGGGCCGCACCCCAGATACCGTGGTGAGCTTCCAATGCTCCTCCCTCCGAACGCCTCTCTGGCCGCCCCACCCGGGCGGCCTTTTTTTCGGGTGCGGGCGCCATCACCTTCGATTGATCTGTGCGACAGGCCACAGCGCGGCGCCGATGCCGGCGCCAGCCTCGGCGTTGCCCGGCCGGCTTCCGCCTGTGCGCGGGCGGACCTGCACCCGCCGTCCGCGCAATGCCGGCCACAACCGCCGGGCCGGTCCACGCCTCGACCGGCCCGCGATCGGCGTCACCTCGCCCGGACCGCCAGCGATGGCGCTCCGGGCGCCTTCTTTCCCCGCTTGCCAAGCGCGATGCACCGGCTAGGCTCGCCGGCGCGATGGCATCCCTGCACTTTCTGCTGAACCGCCTGCTGCTGGCAGTGCCGACCCTGCTCGGCGTCGCCGTGATCGCCTTCGTGGTGCTGCGGGTGGTGCCCGGCGACCCGATCGCGATGATGACGCCGCCGGGCGCCAGCGAGGCCGACGTCGCCCGCCTGAGGGCGCTGTACGGCCTGGACCGCGACATCGCCAGCCAGTTCTTCATCTGGGTCGGCGAGGTGGCGCGGGGCGACTTCGGCACCTCGATCAGCCTGCGCGGCGACGTGCTTGGGCTGGTGCTCGGCGCCCTGCCGGCCACGCTCGAGCTCTGCATCGTCGCGATCCTGCTCGCCATCCTCTCCGGCGGCGGGCTGGCCATCGCCGGCGCCTATTTCCGCGGGCCGGTCGAGGCGGCGATCGACGGCATCATCGCGGTCGTGCAGGCGATCCCGGATTTCCTGTGGGGCCTGCTGCTGATCCTGGTGGTCGGCGTGCTGATGGTCGACAATTTCAACCTGCCGATCTCCTTGCGGGTCGACCCGAAGCTGGAGCTGCAGCCCGCCACCGGCTTCCTGCTGTTCGAGTATCTGGTGCGCGGGCGCTTCGACGTGGTCGGCGACATCCTCTCCCACCTGGTGCTGCCGTCGATCGCGCTGGCGCTGCCGCTGGTCGCGGTGATCGCCCGCGTGCTCAAGGGCGCGGTCGTGGAGGCGCTGGCGCAGGACTATGTCGTGCTGGCGCGGGTCAAGGGCCACACGCGCTGGGGCATCGTCGTCGGCCAGGCGCTGCGCAATGCGCTGATCCCCACCGTGACCCTGACCGGGGTGCAGTTCACCTTCCTGGTCGGCGGCACGGTGCTGGTCGAGAAGATCTTCACCTATCCCGGCGTCGGCGGGCTGGCCATCGATGCCGTGATCAACCGCGACCTGCCGCTGATCCAGGGCGTCGTGCTGACCTTCGCGGTGCTGTTCATCCTGGTCAACCTGCTGGTCGACCTGAGCTATGCGCTGCTGAACCCGCGGCTGCGCCATGGCTGATACGGCGCTCGCGCCCGTGCGTGCCCCCCATGCGGCGACCTGGCGCGCGCTGGCGGCGAGCCCGCGGGTGCTGTTCGGCGCCGTCGTGCTGTGCGCGCTGGCGCTGTGCGCGCTGCTCGCGCCGTGGCTGGCGCCGCGCGATCCGGTCGAGCAGGACCTGCTGTATTTCTTCCTGCCGCCGTTCTGGGACGACCTGGCCGACCCCGGCTACCTGCTCGGCACCGACAGCCTGGGCCGCGACATCCTCTCCCGGCTGATCTATGGCGCGCGCATTGCGCTGGTGGTGGCGCTGCTGGCGGCCAGCCTGGCCTGCGTGCTCGGCACCCTGCTCGGCCTCGTCGCGGGCTTCTACGGCGGCAAGGCCGACATGGCCATCTCGCGCCTGGTCGACATCTGGATGGCGTTCCCGCCGGTACTGCTGTCGGTGGTGCTGGTCGCCGTGATCGGCGCCGGCCTGCAGGCGGTGATCATCGCGATCGTGATCGTCGACTGGACCCGCTTCTGCCGGGTGGTCCGCGCCGAGGTCATGGTTCAGCGCGCCCAGGACTATGTCACCGCCGCGCGGACCATGGGCCTGGCGCGCTGGCGCATCATGCTGGGCGAGGTGCTGCCCAACGTCCTGCCCCTGCTGATCGTGCTGCTGACCCTGGAGATGGGCATCGCCGTTGTGGTCGAGGCGATTCTCAGCTTCGTCGGCCTTTCCGTCTCCGGCGACGCGCCGACCTGGGGCGGCATGATCGCCGAGGGCCGCGCCAACGTGAACCAGGCCTGGTGGCTGATGGCGCTGCCGATGGCCTGCGTCGCGCTCACCGTCATCGCCCTCAACATGCTGGGCGACGGCCTGCGCAACGCATTGGACCCCGTGCTGCGGCGCTGAGGCGACGCGCCTCTCCTCCCACGACCCTGCATCCGAGATTCCGCTTGACGCACGCGGCAGCTTACCTCAATCAAATGATTGATTGAGGGGCAGTCGAACCATGACTCCGACCAGTGACGCCGCCGGCCGGCGGGAAAGCAGCGAGGACCGGCGGCGCGCGATCGCGGCAGCCGCGCGCGCACTGATCTTGGAAAAGGGCTTCGAGGGCCTGCGCACGCGCGACATCGCCGAGCGGGTCGGCATCAACGTGGCGACGCTGCACTATCACGTGCCGACCAAGCAGGCGCTGATCGAGCTGGTCGCCCATTCGCTGAAGGTGGACTTCCACCAGCAGCACCTGGCGCGGCCGCGCGACGGCCTCGACGCCGTCGGCCGCCTGCGAGCCGAATTCGCCGACTACGCCGAGCTGCTGTTCGACCGGCCGGAGGTGATGTTCGTGTTCGGCGAGCTCATCGCCCGCTCCAAGCGCGACCCGCAGGTGCGCGAGATCGTCTTGCGCATGCGGATGCGCTGGCAGCAGCAGTTCGCCGACATCCTGGCGGAGGGCCGCAACGGCGGCCTGTTCCGCGCCGACATGGACCCGGCGCTGATGGCGCAGATCATCACCGGCGCGCTCGCCAGCGCGCGGCACTTCGGCGGTCCTTCGCGCGACCAGTTCGCGGCGCTCGCCGACGAGCTGGTCCGCTCGGTATGCAACCCGACCCGGCCGGACAACGACAGGTAGACCATGACACAGCATGCGCACGCGGCGCCCAGCCTGCCGGAGCAGCCGCATCCCCGCCGCTGGGCGGCGATGTTCATCCTGCTGCTGGCCGCGTTCATGAACCTGGTCGACGTGACCATCGTCAACGTCGCCCTGCCCACGCTGCAGCGCAATCTCGGGGCGTCGCCGGCGGACCTCGAGTGGATCGTCGCGGCCTATGTGCTCGCCTTCGCGGTCGGACTGCTGCCGTTCGGCCGGCTCGGCGACATGCTGGGGCGCAAGACGGTGTTTCTCGCCGGCATCGCCGGCTTCACGGTCTGCTCCGGCCTCTGCGGCGCCGCCCCCTCCATCGGCTGGCTGATCGCCGCCCGCGTGCTGCAGGGCCTGTCGGCGGCGATGATGATGCCGCAGACGCTAGCGCTGGTGCAGGTGCTGTTCACCGCCAAGGAACGCGGCGCCGCCTTCTCGCTGTTCGGCCTCAACGCCGGTCTCGCCGCGGTCGCCGGGCCGCTGGTCGGCGGCCTGCTGATCAACGCCGACCTGTTCGGGCTCGACTGGCGGCCGATCTTCCTGGTCAACCTGCCGATCGGCGCGCTTGCGGTCGTCGCCGGCCTGCGGCTGATCCCGTCGCTCGCCGGCCACCGCGGCATCGGCATCGACTGGATCGGCATCCCGATGGCGATCGCGGTCGTCCTGTGCCTGTTGTTCCCGCTGATCGAGGGCCGCGAGCTGGGCTGGCCGGCCTGGGTGTTCGTCATGCTGGCGCTGGCGGCCCCGGCCGCCGGCCTGTTCCTGTTGTGGCAGCGCCGCCAGCTGCGCCGCGACCGGCCCCAGCTGCTGCCGTTCGGCCTGATCCGCAACCCGGCCTATCTGGTCGGCACCACGATGACGATGACGATGTTCGCCTCGATGCCGGGCTTCTTCCTGGTCTTCGCGATCTTCCTGCAGTCGGGCTTCGGCTTCTCGGCCTTCGAGTCCGGCTACACCACGACACCGATGCCGGTCGGCATTTTCCTCGCCTCGCTGGTCAACGGCCGGCTCGGATCCCGCGCGCTGCGGCCGCGCGTGGCAATCGGCGCCATGATCGCGCTCGCCGGCTTCGTCTGGCTGCGCACGCTGGTCGGCGGCGTCGTCGACACGGTCGACCACTGGCACCTGGCGCCGGCGCTGCTGGTGATCGGGCTCGGCATGGGCTCGACCATAGGGCCGATGTTCCAGACCGTGCTGATGACGATCCCGCCCCGCGACGCCGGCTCGGGCTCCGGCGCACTGCAGTCGTTCCAGCAGATCGGCATGGCACTGGGCGTGGCCATCGCGGGCGAGATCTTCTTCTCCAGCCTGGGCCAGGCGCCCGATCACGCCGCCTTCGTCGGCGCGCTGACCAATGCCTTCGCCATGCAGTTCGTCGCCTTTCCGACGGTGCTGGTCCTGCTCGCCATCCTGTCGCTGGCCCTGGCGCGCCACGCCCGCGCCGCGCCGCCGCAACCCGCGCCGCAGGAGGCCTGACACCGCGCCGCCGGGTACGGCAGCGTGCCCGGCGCGGCCCCGGATTGATGCCGCGGCCCGCACCTGGGATGATGGCCGCGGCGGCGCCGGTACCGGCCCGCGCGAACGGCGAACCGGCATGCTGCATATCGAGAAGCTGACATTCGACATCGGCCGCGGCGCGCACGCGACGCGCATCCTGCGCGGCGTGTCCCTGGCGGTCGCGCCCGGCGAGGTGGTCGGCCTGGTCGGCGAGTCCGGCGCCGGCAAGTCGATGATCGGGCGCATCGTGCGGGGGGAGGCGCCGCGACGGGCGCGCGTGGTCGCCGGCCGCGTGCGCTTCTTCGAAACCGATCTGCTCGCCATCGCCGACCGCCGCCGCCGGGCGCTGCTCGGCCGCGACATCGCCCTGATCCCGCAGGACCCGATGACCGCCCTGAACCCGGTGCTGCGGATCGAGGCGCAGATGACCGACGTCATGCGGCTGCACACCGCGCTCGGCCGCGCGGCGGCCCGCGCCCGCGCCCGCGCCCTGCTGGAGGCGGTCCATATCGCGGCGCCCGACCGGGTGCTGCGGCAGTATCCGCACGAGCTCAGCGGCGGCATGCGCCAACGCGTCCTCATCGCCATCGCCTTCGCCTGCACCCCCAAGCTGATCATCGCCGACGAACCGACCACCGCGCTCGACGTGACGGTGCAGCGCCAGGTGCTGCGGCTGGTGCGCGACATGCAGCGCGAGACCGGCGCCGGGGTGCTGTTCATCACCCACGACCTGGGCGTGGTCGCCAAGCTGTGCGACCGCGTGGTCGTGCTGCACGCCGGCCGGGTGGTGGAAACGGGCGGCATCCGCGACGTGATCGAACGGCCCGGCCACCCCTATACCCGCGCCCTGCTGGCCGCGACGCCGCGCTACGACCGCCCGGCCGAGGCGCTGGTACCGGTCCCGGCCGCCCTGAATGCACAATTGTGGGCCGAGGCGCGAGCCGGCGACCGCTCCGCGGCCGACCGGTCGGCATAGCGGCTTCGCCGGTCGCGAGGCCAGGCGCCCGACAGCTGAATCGTTGGTTTCGCAACGGTCGCGCGATGCGGTATTTATCGTGCGCGATCAGCGGGTTTCACGGTTCCTCAACTCCTTTGGCCTAGCAGTTTCCGGCTGACGAAGGGAGCGTATCGATGGCGATCGAACTGAGGCGGATCATCCTCGAGCCGGATGAGTTCCTGGTCGCGGTGCGTTCGTATCTGCGGGCGAATCACGACGAGTTCGGCATCGTCTCGACCATCGCCGTCAGCGGCAACCGCGACGGGTCGATCGCGGCGCGCGTTGTTCGGCGCGACGGCGGCGCCGAGCGCGAGACCAGCGTGCTCTTGTCGGTCGAGCACGCCACCGCGCTGCTGATCCGCTTCTGCCTCGAGAACAACATCCCGCTCGCGCGCAGCGCCCGCAAGAAGGCGGTGCCGGCGTCTGGCTCGATCGCGCTGCAGGTCAATCTCGGCGGCCCGGAGACCGCGGACTTTGACGGCCGCACCCAGGCCCTGCGCGACCTGCCCGCCTCCGCCGCGCCGGTCGAGATCGAAGACAACTCCACCCTGATCTGACCGCGCCGCGCGGACCGGACTCGACACCGCACACGTCCAGCCGGCCGGCCCGGCCCCGACGCGCGGCAGAGCGCTGGCGGACAAGCCCGATGACGGCCGCTTCGCCGATCTCGCCGGCCGGAGCTACCGCCCGACCCATCATTTCCGCCCAAGAAGTGTACATTCGTATGCGCGACTATCGCCTCGGGTGAAAGGCCCTGCGCATGGCCGAAACACGTGAATGTTGTTGCAGATATGCAACGGGAACAAGAAATATCGTTTCGAGTCATCGGTGTAGCCGCTTTCTATCATGGGGTAGGCCGACCGCCTGACTTATCAATTGCGTCTATCTGCCGTCCGCAACCCCCCGCTTCGGGCGAATGACAAGAGCCTTTCATGCCAACCGAATTGCGCCGAATCATTTTGAGCGAATCCGAGATGCACGACGCCACGCGCTCGTTCCTGCGCGGCGGCTCGCAACTGGACGACGTCGAGGATTTCGTGTCGATCACGCCGGAGCGCGATGCCGGCCTGGTCGTGATCTGCCGCCGGACCAAGCAGGCCGGCGGCGGCGAGTTCAGCTTCACCCTCGACCGCGCCCAGGTGCTGCGCCTGCTGGTCAAGTTCTGCCTGGAGCTGAACATCCCGCTGCCGCGCAATGCCCGCAAGCTGCCGGCGATCCACGGCAAGACGATCGCGCTTCAGGTCGACATCGGCGAAGAGGCCAACTTCGTGCAGTAGCGGCCCGGCGACCGTGCGGCCGCCGGGCCCGCGAGACTAGGGCAGCAGCGGCGACCAGGCGGGGTCGGACCCGTCGCCGCCGGTGTTGATCCGCTGCACGTTGCGTCCGGTCACGTCGACGCTGTAGATCGCACTGGAGGTGGCGCCGCTGGAGCTGGTCGGGCCCTGGGTGTAGTACATCAGCACCCGCCCGTTCGGCGCCCAGGTCGGGCTTTCCACCAGATAGCCGTCGGCCAGCAGGCGCTCGCCGCTGCCGTCCGGCCGCATCACGCCGATATAGAAGGTGCCGCCCAGGATCTTGGTGAAGGCGATCAGGTCGCCGCGCGGCGACCACACCGGCGTGGCATAGCGCCCGTCGCCGAAGCTGATCCGCTGGGCATCGCCGCCGCCGGCACCCATCACATAGAGCTGCTGCGAGCCGGACCGGTCGGATTCGAACACGATGCGGCTGCCGTCCGGGCTCATCGACGGCGCGGTGTCGATGGCCGGATGGTTGGTCAGCCTGTTCAGCTGGCGGCCGGCCAGCGACAGCTGATAGATCTCGCTGTTGCCGCCCTGGGCGATGCTGAGCAGCACCGACTGGCCGTTCGGCGTGAACCGCGGCGCGAAGGTCATGCCGGGGAAGTTGCCCAGGATCTCCTGCGCCCCGCTGTCGATATTGAACAGGTACACGCGCGGCTGGTTGTTGATATAGGCGACGTAGGTGATGTCCTGCGTCGACGGCGAGAAGCGCGGCGTCAGCACCAGATAGCTGCCGTCGGTCAGCATGCGCAGGTTGGCGCCGTCCTGGTCCATGATCGCCAGCCGCTTGATCCGGTTCGACGCCGGACCGGACTCCGAGATGAACACCACCCGCGAATCGAAATAGCCTTCCTCGCCGGTCAGCCGCTTGTAGATCGCATCCGCGATGATGTGGGCGATGCGGCGCCAGTTGTCGGGCTCGGTGGTATAGGCGAAGCCGGCCAGCTGGTCGCCGCCGAACACGTCCCACAGCCGGAACTCGACGCCGAGCTGGCCGTCGCCCTGGATGGTCGCGGCGCCGCTGACCAGCGCCTGGGCGTTGATGCCCTGCCAGGCACTGAAATTGGGGGTCAGCTGCAGCGCGTCGGGCTGCTGCGGAAAACGGCCCTGGTCGATCGGGGCGAACAGGCCGGACGAACGCAGGTCGTTGCTGATCACCTCGCTGATCTGGCGGCCCAGCTCGTTGCCCTCCAGCGACGCGCCGTGCAGGTTGGAAACGGCGATCGGCAGCGGCGCGACCGTGCCGCTGTTGATGTCGACCGTGACCTCCGCGCGGGCCGCCGGCACCAGCAGGGGCGCGCCGACCCGCGCCGCACCCAAGGCCAGCGCAGCCGCGGCTGCGCGTCCCGAGCCAAATGCCTTCATGCCATTCCTCCTCGCATCCCCGCCGTTCGGCGTTCGCCCACAGCCCGCCGGCCCATGCCTAGAACATGTTGCGCGGGTCGAAATTCAGGTTCAGCACGCTCCAGTCCGCATAGCGATCCGGCGGCAGCAGCAGCGGCTGGCAGGTCATCACCGCGCGGTAGGCCGACTCCGCGAACGCCTGGAACGCCGGGTCGCTGGCCATGCGATTCTGCGGATCGACGATCTGGGCCCGGCCCTCGACCGTGCGGTCGGGCCGCATCACCGCGCGGATCGTCACCGACATGGTCTCGACGCCGGACGCGCCGGCCGGCAGCAGCCAGCACCGCGCCAATTGCCCGCGCAGCGCCTCTTCCTCGCTCAGGGTCAGGGTCGCTCCGGTCAGGCGGGCGCCCGACTGGGCGTTGCCGCTGCCGGAACTGCCGCCGGATCCGACGTCGCTGCCGGTGCCCTGGGCACTGTTGGCGGCACTGGTGTCCTGGTTCAGGCTGGCCAGCAGGGTGTCGACCGGCGAGGGCTGGTCCGGCGGCTCGGCGGTGTTGTCGACCACCGGCGTCTGCGGGCGCGGCGGCTCCGGCGCGCGCTCGCGCTGCGGCGTGAACGACGGCACCGGCGGCGGCTCCAGCACCGCCACCTGGGTCTCCTCCGGCTGCTCGGGCAGCGCCGCGGGCGCCGGCGGACGGTCGGCCTCCACCGGCGGCTCCTCGTCGTCCTCCTCGTCGACCGCCGGCTCGGGCTCGGTGCGCACGCGCGCCTGGGTGCGCTCCGGCGGCAGCGGCGGCGCGGGCACCGCCGGCGCCGACGGGCGATCTTCCGGCTGCGGCTCGCTCGGCAGGTTCGGCGACTCCAAGGCCGCCACCTGTGGCGCCTCCTCGGCCGGCGTGGTCGGCTGCTCGGGCAGGTCCGGCTCGGCCAAAGCCGGCGGCGGGGCCGGCGCGGGCTCGGCGGTCGGCTCCGGCGGCAGCTCGGGCGCCTGGGTCAGGGCGGGCGGCGGCGGCGCCTCGGCGGCGGCAAGCTGCGGCGGCGTCTCCGGCTGGACCTCGGCCGGCTGCAAGTCCTCCGGCAGCGGCTCGTCCGACACCGGCGGCGCCGCGGCCGCCTCCGGCGCGGCCTCGGCGGTCGGGGCCTGCTCCGGCGCCTCGGCGTCGACGGTCTCGACCTCGCGCGCTTCGTTGCCGGCCGGCTCCTCCAGCCGCTCCAGCGGGCGCGGCGGCGTGATCTCGCCGATGTCCGGCGCGGCGGTCACCTCGCTCAGCGGCACCATGCCGACGGCGAATGCGACCTCGACGTCGTCGAGACGCGAACCGAACAGGTCCAGGTCGAAGATCACCGGCACTGCGATCAGCGCATGCAGCGCCACCGACGCCAGGGTCGAGGTCGGCAGGAACGGCTCCCTGCGATCGGTCTCGCGGCGCTCGGGCATCGATCGGCTCCTCTCCACCACCCCGTCCCTAGCGGTCCTGCGGCAGCTCGGCGACCAGCGACACGTGGGTGAAGCCGGACTGGATGATCAGTCCCATCACCTCCATGATCCGCCCATAGGTGACGGTCTGGTCGCCGCGCACGAAGATGCGCCGGTTCTCGTCCTCGCCGACGATGCCGGACAGCCGGTCGATCAGGTCGGCAGGGGCCACCTGCTCGTCGCCGATATAGACGTTGGCGTCGCGGTCGACGCTGATCACCAGCGGCACGTCCTGGCTGGGCAGCGCCGGCGCCTCGGCCTGCGGCAGGTCGACATCGACGCCGACCGCCAGCAGCGGCGCGGTGACAATGAACACGATCAGCAGCACCAGCATCACGTCGACGAACGGCGTGACGTTGATCTCCGACATCGGCGCATAGGGGTCGCCGCCGCCATCGTTCAGCTTGATCGCCATGGCCTGCTCCCGGACCCGTGCCTCAACCCTTCGCGTCCAATTGGCGCGAAATGATGGCGGCGAACTCGGCTGAGAAATTGTTCAGACGGGCGGCATAGCGGCGCATCGCCTCGCTGAGCCGGTTGTAGCCGATCACCGCCGGGATCGCGACGAACAGGCCCATCGCGGTGGCGAACAGCGCCTCGGCGATGCCCGGCGCCACCGTGGTCAGGGTGGTGTTGTTCATGTCGGCGATGGCGGTGAAGGTGTTCATGATGCCCCACACCGTGCCGAACAGCCCGACGAACGGCGCCGCGCTGCCGGCGGTGGCCAGGAATGTGGTGCGCCGGCCGACGCGGTCGAGCTCGCGGCTGATGGTCACCGCCATCACCCGCTCGATCCGGTCCTGCAGGCTGTGGTACACGCTGCCGGTCAGCTGGCTGGCCGACCGGCGCCATTCCCGCATCGCGGCGGCGAACACCGCGGCCATCGGGTCGGTCGGGCTGCCGCCGACGCGCTCGTACAGGTCGTCCAGCGACCCGCCGGACCAGAAGCTGTCCTCGAACTTGTCCGCCTGCCGCTTCAGCCGCGTGAAGCGCAACGCCTTCTCGATGATCACCGTCCAGCTCCAGATCGAAGCCAGCACCAGCAGCACCATCACCAGCTTGACGACGATGTCGGCCTTGAGGAACAGGCCGATCAGGGTCAGGTCATCGCTGGCCAGCGTGGCCACGTCGACCGCGGTTACCGCGACATCGTTATCCATCAGGTTTCGTCCACTTCCCCCTTCCCGACGCCGATGCCGCCAACGCATCCGGCGCGGCGGCCGCCCGGGCCGCGAATCGCTTCAGCCTGCCGGCACCCCGTGCCGTCCGGCGCCGAACAGCGCCCGCACCCGCGCCGGCATCCGGGCCGGCCGCCCCGCAAGGTCGACGCAGGCCACCCGAACCGACAATTGTGCCAAAATCTCGGCAGACCGCATGATCTCTTGCCGCATTGTCACCGACGCGCCGCCCAGCGCCGTGATGCGGCTGCACACCTCCAGCTCGTCGTCGAGTCGCGCCGGCCGAAGATAGTCGATTTCACATCGCCGCACCGCGAACAAGACCCCTTCGCCATCCTTTAATGCGCTTTGCTGCACCCCGGCGGCGCGCAGATACTCGGTCCGGGCCCGCTCGGCGAAGCGCAGGTAGTTGGCGTAGTAGACGATGCCGGCGGCGTCGGTGTCCTCGTAATAGACCCGCAGCCGGAACCGGTGCCCGGCCTCAGTCGTCATCGTCCGAATCTTGCGCCGCGGACAGCAGGTCGAACTGGGCGCGTTCCGCCGCGCGCGCGTGGGCGGCGGGCGGCGCCAGCCCGAGGTGGCTCCAGCCCAGCGCGGAGACCATGCGGCCGCGCGGCGTGCGCTGGATGAAGCCCTGCTGGATCAGGAACGGCTCGATCACGTCCTCCAGCACGTCGCGCTGCTCCGACAGCGCCGCCGACAGGGTCTCCACCCCGACCGGACCGCCGTCGTAGTTGGTGACCAGGCAGGCAAGGTAGCGCCGGTCGAGCGCATCGAGCCCGCGGGCGTCCACCTCCATGCGGGTCAGCGCGCGGTCGGCCACCGCCGCGTCGACCGCGCTGTCGCCCTCGACCGCCGCGAAATCGCGCACGCGCCGCAGCAGACGGCCGGCGATGCGCGGGGTGCCGCGCGAGCGCTTGGCGATCTCCTGCGCGCCGTCGTCGGTCAGCATCATCCCCATCAGGCCGCCGGCCCGGCGCACGATCACCAGCAGCTCCTCCGGCGTGTAGAAATTCAGCTGCAGCGGAATGCCGAAGCGGTCGCGCAGCGGCGTGGTGATCAGGCCGGCGCGGGTGGTGGCGCCGATCAGCGTGAACGGGGCGAGGTCGATGCGCACGGAGCGCGCGGCCGGCCCCTCGCCGATCATCAGGTCGAGCTGCAGATCCTCCATCGCCGGATAGAGGATCTCCTCGACCGCCGGGTTCAGCCGGTGGATCTCGTCGATGAACAGCACGTCGCGCGGCTCGAGATTGGTCAGCACCGCGGCGAGGTCGCCCGCGCGCGCGATCACCGGCCCGGAGGTGGCGCGGAAATTGACCCCCAGTTCGCGGGCGATGATCTGGGCGAGCGTGGTCTTGCCCAACCCCGGCGGGCCGGCCAGCAGCACATGGTCCATCGCCTCCGCCCGCGACCGTGCCGCGCTGACATAGACCGACAGGGTGGCGCGCAGCTGCGCCTGGCCGACGAAATCGTCCAGCGCCTGCGGCCGCAGCGCCCGGTCGGCGCCGTCGCCGGCCGTGGCGCCGGGGTCAACCAGCCGCGCCGCGGCGTCGCCGATGCCGCCCGCCGCCATCAGGCGCTCAGCTCACGCAGGCCGTGGCGGATCAGCGTGGCGACGTCGGCCCCGGCGCCGGCCGCCCGGCTTGCCCGCGCCACCGCGCTCATCGCCTGGGCCTGGGCGAAGCCGAGGTTGACCAGCGCGGAGACCGCATCGCCGAGCGTGGTCTCGCCGGCGTCGGCCGCCGGCGCCGCCGCTGCCGCCAGGCCCTGCGGCAGCGCGATGCCGGCCGCCTTGTCCTTCAGCTCGGCCAGGATGCGCTGGGCGAGCTTGGGGCCGACGCTTGGCGCGCGGGTCAACGGTGCCTTGTCCTGCAGCGCGATCGCCTGGACGACCTCGTCGACCCGCAGCGTGCCGAGGATGCCGAGTGCGACCTTGGCGCCGACGCCCTGCACGCTGTTGAGCAGGCGGAACCAGCGCCGTTCCGCTTCCGTCACGAAGCCGAACAGCTGGATGCGGTCCTCGCGCACATGGGTCTCGACATGCACCGAGACCTCGCCGGTGGCGCGCTCCAGTTCGCCCAGCGTCCGTTTCGGGCAGTGCACCAGATAGCCGACGCCGCCGACGTCGATCACCGCCCAGTCGTCACCGGTGCCGGCGACCCGGCCGCGCAGGCTGGCGATCATGCCGGCGCCCCCGCCGCCAGCGCCGACCAGTCGCGCGCGGTGCCGTGGTGGGCATGGCAGATCGCCACCGCCAGCGCGTCGGCCGCGTCCGGCCCGGCGATGGCACAGCCCGGCAGCAGCACCCGAACCATGGCGTCGACCTGCCGCTTTTCCGCATGGCCGGCGCCGACCACGGTCTTCTTGACCAGGTTGGCCGGATATTCGGCCACCGGCAGCCCGGCCCGCGCCGGCGCCAGCAGGGCCGCGCCGCGCGCCAGGCCCAGCTTCAGCGTGGTGGTCGGGTTCTTGTTGACGAAGGTCTCCTCCACCGCCGCCGCCACCGGCCGGTGCGCCTCGATCACCGCGGCCAGCCCGTCGTAGAGCTCCGCCAGCCGCTCGGCCAGCGACAGCGTGGCGGTCGAGGTCACCACGCCGTTGGCGACGTGGCGCAGCCGGGTGCCGACCGCATCGACCACACCCCAGCCGGTGCGCTGCAGTCCCGGGTCGATGCCGAGCAGCCGCAAGAGCCCCTCCCCGCGCCGGCTCAGGCGGCGCTGAGCCGTTCCATCACCGCCTCGTCGATCTCGAAATTGGCCGAGACCGTCTGCACGTCGTCGCTGTCCTCCAGCACGTCGATCAGCTTCAACAGCGTGCGCGCGGCATCCTCGTCGACCGGCGCGGTGGTCGCCGGCTTCCAGACCAGCCCGGCCGACTCCGGCTCGCCGAACTTCTGCTCCAGCGCGTCGCGGACCTCGTTGAAGTCGTTCGGCTCGCAGGTCACCGCGTGGCCGCCGCCGCCGCTGTCGACGTCGGACGCGCCGGCCTCCAGCGCCGCCTCGAACATCGCCTCGTCGCCGGCGGCGTCGGCGGGATAGACGATCTCGCCGACCCGGTTGAACATGAAGCCGACCGACCCGGTCTCGCCCAGCGTGCCGCCATATTTGTTGAACGCCGAGCGCACCTCCGAGGCGGTGCGGTTGCGGTTGTCGGTCAGCGCCTCGACGATCAGCGCGACGCCGCCGGGGCCATAGCCCTCATAGCGGATTTCCTCGTAGTTGGCGGTGTCGTCGCCGCCCGCGGCCTGCTTGATCGCCCGGTCGATCCGGTCCTTCGGCATGTTGGCCGCGCGCGCCGCGGCGATCGCAGTGCGCAGGCGCGGGTTCATGCTCGGGTCGGGCATGCCCGACTTCGCCGCGACCAGCACCTCGCGCGCCAGCTTGGCGAACTGCTTCGCCCGCTTGGCGTCCTGCGCACCCTTGCGGTGCATGATGTTCTTGAACTGGGAATGACCCGCCATCGTCTCGCAACCTTTTCCAATACGCCGGCCGGCGGTCTGGCGCCTGGTATGGGCCGCCGGATGGCATACCACATCTTGCGCCCGGTCACCACGCCAACGCCGGCGCCCGCGCGCCCGCCCGGGCCCTGCCCAGCGGGCGGGGCGGCGGCGCGCTGCTGTTCCGTCGATGGCGCCTGTCTAGCGCAAAGCGCCGGCCCGCGCGACAGCCGAATGCGCACAATTTCGCCCGATTCGCCGCCGACAACCGGTGGGCGGAAGCCGATTGTTTAGTTTCGCCGACCGTTGAAGCATTGTAACAAAGTGTCCGCCGGCGCGTCGCGTCGGCCGGCCACGCAACGCCAACGAACAGCGCATCGCCGCACGCGGAAAGGAACAGAGCCCGCCATGACGCACCGTCGCGCGCCCGTCCCGGCCACGATCGTCACCGCCATCCTGCTGGCTCTGCCCGCCACCGCACCGGCCCTTGGCCAGGACGTCTACGAAGGCCACGCCTTCGCCATGCACGGCGACGTCAAATACGCCCCCGATTTCGCACACTTCGACTATGTCAACCCGGACGCACCGAAGGGCGGATCGATCAAGATCGGCGCGCGCGGCACCTTCGACAGCCTGAACCCGGTGCCGATCGCCGGCTCGCCGGTCGCCGGCACCGCCTATCTGCTCGACGGCCTGATGACGTCCAGCGCCGACGAGCCGTTCACCGAATACTGCCTGATCTGCGAGACCATCCGCGTGCCGGCCGACCGCGGCTGGGTCGAGTTCGACCTCAACCCGGCGGCCCGGTTCAGCGACGGCTCGCCGATCACGGTCGACGACGTGATCTGGTCGTTCGAGGCCTGGACCACCTACAACCCGCAGCAGCAGTTCTACTACGCCGACGTCGCCTCGGTCTCCCAGGTCGGCGAGCGCACCGTGCGCTTCGACTTCTCGACCAACGAGAACAAGGAGCTGCCGCTGATCCTGGGCCAGCTGCCGATCATGCCAAAGGCCTACTGGACCGCCGAGGGTCGCGACATCTCGCGGGTCACGCTGCAGCCCTGGGTCGGCAGCGGCGCCTATGTCTTCGGCCAGATCGACCCCGGCCGGCGCGCCGTGCTGCAGCGCAACCCCGACTACTGGGCGGCGAACCACCCGGTCAACGTCGGCCAGTACAACTTCGACCAGATCATCCTCGAGTACTATGGCGACGAGGACGTGATGTTCGAGGCGTTCAAGGGCGGCGAGCTCGACTATCGGGTCGAGAACAGCTCGAAGAACTGGGCGACCGGCTACAACATCGTCGAGGTCACCGGCGGCGTCATCGTCCGCGAAGAGCCGACCGACGGCCTGGCCGAGCCCTATCAGGGCCTGTTCTTCAACATGCGCCGGCCGCAGTTCCAGGACCGCCGGGTGCGCGAGGCGCTGATCCTGGCGTTCGACTTCGAGTGGACCAACGAGAACCTGTTCTACGGGCTGTACGCCCGCACCGACAGCTTCTTCGAATCGTCGGAGCTGGAGGCGACCGGCCTGCCGAGCGCGGAGGAACTCGCGATCCTCGAGCCCTATCGCGACCAGTTGCCGGCGGAGGTGTTCGAGGCCGACTACGAGGCGCCGACCACTGCCGACGGCGGGCTGCGCGCCAACCTGCGCCGCGCGGTCGGCTTGCTGGAGGAGGCCGGCTACACGATGGTCGACGGCGTGCGCACCAACGAGCAGACCGGGGTCAAGCTGGAGATGGAGATCCTGCTGGTCTCGCCGGCGTTCGAGCGGATCATGCTGCCCTATGCCGCCAACCTGGAACGGCTGGGCGTGCGCGCCAGCGTGCGCACGGTCGACACCTCGCAATACCAGGAGCGCATCGAGAACTTCAATTTCGACGCCACCACCGACGTGATCGCCCAGTCGCTGTCGCCCGGCAACGAGCAGCGTGCCTATTGGGGCTCGGCCGCGGCCGACCAGCCCGGCAGCTCAAACGTCATGGGACTGAAGAACCCGGCGATCGACGCGCTGATCCAGCTGGTCATCTCCGCACCCGACCGCGAATCGCTGGTCACCCGCACCCATGCGCTGGACCGGGCGCTGATCTGGCAGATGTTCGCCATGCCCGAATGGCACAATCCGGTGAACTGGGTCGCCTTCTGGGACAAGTTCGACCATCCGCGCCCGGCCGAGGAGCCGATGCAGGGCGTGCCGTTCACCGCCTGGTGGTACGACGCGGACAAGGCGGCGACCTTGCAGCAGCGCTGGAACGACATCCGCTGAGGACGCGCCGCCCGGCACCATCATGTTCGCCTATGTCATCCGCCGACTGCTGCTGATCATCCCCACGCTGCTGGGGATCATGATCGTCAACTTCGCCATCATCCAGGTGGCGCCCGGCGGGCCGATCCAGCAGATCATCGCGGAGGTCACCGGCACCGGCGTGGACGCGACCGGCCGCATCTCCGGCGCGACCGGGTCGGAGACCGGCCAGACCGGCGCGCAGAGCGGCACCGCGGCCGGCGCGGCCGAGAGCCAGTATCGCGGCGCGCAGGGCCTGCCGCCCGAGTTCATCGCCCAGCTCGAGCGCCAGTTCGGCTTCGACAAGCCCTGGTACGAGCGCTTCGTGCTGATGATCGGCAACTACATCACCTTCGACTTCGGCGAGAGCTATTTCCGCGGCCGGCCGATCGCCGACCTGATCATCGAACGGCTGCCGGTCTCGATCTCGATCGGCCTGTGGGCGGCGCTGATCTCCTATGCCGTCTGCATCCCGCTGGGCGTCTCCAAGGCACGGCGCGACGGCACGCGCTTCGACGTCTGGACCAGCGGCGTGATCATCGGGCTCTACGCCATCCCGTCCTTCCTGTTCGCCATCCTGCTGGTCGTGCTGTTCGCCGGCGGGCGCTATTTCGACTGGTTCCCGCTCGGCCACCTGGTTTCCGACAACTGGCGCGAGATGAGCACGCTGGAGCTGATCGTCGACTATTTCTGGCACATGACGCTGCCGATCGTCGCGCTGGTCATCGGCAGCTTCGCCGTGCTGACCATGCTGACCAAGAACTCGTTCCTGGAAGAGCTGAACAAGCAATATGTGCTGACCGCGCGCGCGAAGGGCCTGACCAGCCGGCAGGTGCTCTACGGCCACGTCTTCCGCAACGCGATGATCCTGATCATCGCCGGCGTGCCCGGCGCAATCCTGGGCGTGCTGTTCGCCGGCTCGCTGTTCATCGAGATCATCTTCTCGCTCGATGGCATCGGCCTGCTCGGCTACGAATCGGTGATCAACCGCGACTATCCGGTCATCTTCGCCACGCTGTACTTCTTCACGCTGATCGGTCTGGTGGTCAACGTGATCTCCGACCTGACCTATCACTTCGTCGATCCGAGGATCGACTTCGCCAGCCGTGAGGTCTGAGGTGGCGGACGTCCCGGCGGCACCGACCCTGCGCGGCGCACCCGATGCGGCGATCCCGGCCGACGAGCGCCCGCTGCCGCCGATGCGCGAGCATCGCTTCCTCGGGCGGCGGATCACACCGTTCACCGCGCGCCGGCTGCGCAACTTCCGGCGCAACAGCCGCGGCTACTGGTCGCTGTGGATCTTCCTGGCGATGTTCGTGGTGTCGCTGTTCGCCGAGCTGGTCGCCAACGACAAGCCGCTGGTCGTCAACTACGACGGCGGCTGGTACTTCCCGGTGCTGGAGACCGTGCCGGAGACCGAGTATGGCGGCTTCTTCGAGACCGAAGCGGAATATCGCGAGCCCGAGGTGCAGGAGCTGATCGAGGAGAAGGGCTGGATGCTGTGGCCGCTGATCCCATTCAGCTACGACACCTTCGACAAGGAACTGAGCAGCCCGGCGCCGTCGCCGCCCGACGGCGCGCACTGGCTCGGCACCGACGATTCCAGCCGCGACGTGGTCGCCCGCATGATCTACGGCTTCCGCATCTCGGTGCTGTTCGGCCTGCTGCTGACCGTCGGCACCGTCATCCTCGGCATCGTGATCGGCGCGATCCAGGGCTATTTCGGCGGCATGACCGACCTGATCGGCCAGCGCATCATCGACATCTGGGGCGGCATGCCGGTGTTCTTCCTGCTGCTGATCCTGTCGTCGATCGTCACCCCCAGCTTCTACACCGTGCTGGTGCTGCTGCTGCTGTTCAGCTGGGTCGGCCTGCAGGGCCTGGTCCGCGCCGAGTTCCTGCGCGGGCGCAATTTCGACTATGTCCGCGCCGCGCGGGCGCTGGGCGTCGGCCACGGCACCATCATGTTCCGCCACGTGCTGCCGAATGCGATGGTGGCGACGCTGACATTCCTGCCCTTCATCCTGACCGCCGGCATCACTTCGCTGACCTCGCTCGACTTCCTCGGCTACGGCCTGCCGCCTGGCTCGCCGTCACTGGGCGAGCTGTTGAACCAGGGCAAGGCCAACCTGCAGGCGCCCTGGCTGGCGCTGACCGCCTTCTTCACCCTCGCGATCATGCTGAGCCTGTTGATCTTCATCGGCGAGGCGATCCGCGATGCTTTCGATCCGCGCAAGGTGATCGCCTGATGAACGAGCCCGTCGGCCCGCGCTCGAGCCTGCTCAGCGTCCGCAACCTCGGTGTCGACTTCCGCGTTGCCGGCGGCAGCTCGGCCGCGGTCAAGAATGTCAGCTTCGACATCGGCAAGGGCGAGACGCTGGCGCTGGTCGGCGAGAGCGGCTCCGGCAAGTCGGTCTCCGCCCTGTCGATCCTGCAGCTGCTGCCCTATCCGACCGCCAGCCATCCCGCCGGCTCCAGCATCACCTTCAAGGGCGAGGAACTGGTCGGCGCGCCCGACGCCAAGATGCGCCGCATCCGCGGCGACGACATCGCGATGGTGTTCCAGGAGCCGATGACGTCGCTGAACCCGCTGCATTCGATCGAGCGGCAGGTCAGCGAGACGCTGATCCTGCACAAGAAGATGAGCAAGGGCCAGGCGCGCCAGCGCACCCTGGAGCTGCTGCGCCTGGTCGGCCTGCCCAAGGCCGAGACTCGGCTGGGTGCGCTGCCGCACGAGCTGAGCGGCGGCCAGCGCCAGCGGGTGATGATCGCGATGGCGCTGGCCAACGAGCCCGACCTGCTGATCGCCGACGAGCCGACCACCGCGCTGGACGTCACCATCCAGGCGCAGATCCTGAAGCTGATGAAGGAGCTGCAGCAGCGCTTCGGCATGGCGATCCTGTTCATCACCCACGACCTGACGATCGTGCGCCGAATGGCGGACCGGGTCTGCGTGATGCAGGGCGGCGAGATCGTCGAAGCCGGACCGGTGGCCGACGTGTTCGCCGCTCCGCAGCATCCCTATACCCGCCACCTGCTCGCGGCCGAGCCGAAGGGCCGGCCGGCCAGGCCCGAAGCCGATGCGCCGGTGGTGATGCATACCGCCGACCTGAAGGTGTATTTCCCGATCAAGGCCGGCGTGTTCCGGCATACGGTCGACCACATCAAGGCGGTCGACGGCGTCTCGGTGGATATCCGCGAGGGCCAGACCGTCGGCATCGTCGGCGAATCCGGCTCCGGCAAGACGACGCTCGGGCTCGCCCTGCTGCGCCTGATCGCCAGCGCCGGGCCGATCCAGTTCCAGCAGCAGGAGATCCAGGGTTGGCATTCGCGCGATCTGCGCCCGCTGCGGCGCGAGATGCAGATCGTGTTCCAGGACCCGTTCGGCTCGCTCAGCCCGCGCATGTCGATCGCCCAGATCATCGAGGAGGGGCTGAAGGTCCACAACATCGGCGCCGACCGGCGCGCCCGCGAGGCGCTGATCGTCGAAGCGCTGAACGAGGTCAGCCTCGACCCCGAGAGCCGGTTCCGCTATCCGCACGAGTTCTCGGGCGGCCAGCGCCAGCGCATCGCCATCGCGCGGGCCATGGTGCTGAAACCCCGCTTCGTCGTGCTCGACGAGCCGACCTCGGCGCTCGACATGTCGGTGCAGGCGCAGATCGTCGACCTGCTGCGCGACCTGCAGACCCGCCACCGGCTGGCCTACATGTTCATCAGCCACGACCTGCGGGTGGTGCGCGCGCTGGCCGACCACGTGGTTGTGATGAAGGACGGCGTCGTTGTCGAGCAGGGCCCCGCCGACCGCATCTTCGACGACCCGCGCGAGCCCTATACCAGGGCGCTGATGGCGGCGGCCTTCAACCTGGAGGCGATCGAGGGCGTCGTCGCCAGCTGAGCGCGACCGATCGTCCTGCGACACTCTTTCCACAATCGCGGCGCGGGAGTATGAGTCCTGCCGATTCCGAGCGCGGCGGGCAGGCGGCCAGTGCGCCGAGGCGAGAGCGCGCCGGGTTTCGTGGGAGGTTTCGAAATGCGATCCGTTGCCATCGCGGCCGCCGCCGCGACGAGCCTGTGTGCCCTGGCCGCGTCGGCCGGCGCCGAGACGCCGCTGGAACGCGGCACCTACCTGATGCAGTCGATCGTCGCCTGCGGCAACTGCCACACGCCGCAGGACCAGAACGGGCCGATCCCCGGCATGGAGCTGGCCGGCGGCCTGCCGATCGAGGAAGACGCCTTCGCGGTGGTCGCGCCCAACATCACCCCTGACGTCGAGACCGGCATCGGCGGCTGGACCGACGATCAGATCCGCACGGCGATCCGCGAGGGCATCCGCCCCGACGGCTCGCTGATCGGCCCGCCGATGCCGTTCGAGGTCTATCACGGCCTGTCGGACAGCGACGTCGACGCCGTCATAGCCTACCTGCGCAGCGTTCCGGCCGTCAGCAACGAGACGCCGGCCAACGACTATCCGTTCCCGCTGCCGCCCGCCTATGGCCCCGCGGTGGGTTCGGTGCCGGACGTCGACCGCAGCGATCCGGTCGCCTACGGCGCCTATCTGGCCGGGCCGATCGCGCACTGCGTCGTCTGCCACTCGACGCCGGACGCCAACGGCGTGCCCGATCTCGCCAACATGTTGGGCCGGGGCGGGCTGACCTTGCACGGCCCGTGGGGCGTCAGCGTCGGCGCCGACATCACGCCCACCGGCATCGGCCACTACAGCGACGACGAGGTCGCCACCATCATCCGGACCGGCGTCCGCCCGGACGGCTCGCACCTGCTGCCGCCGATGCCGGTCGGCTACTACGCCGGCATGTCCGACGAGGACGTCGCGGCGATCGTCGCCTATCTGCGCTCGCTGCCGGCGCACTGACGCCGCGGCGCCGCGGGCGACAGCCGCGCGCCGAGCCTGTAGTCTGCCCCCGCATCGCGCCGCACCGGCGCCGGTGCGGGGAGCGGAAGGCCGATGGCAGTCACCTGCCGGCTGGCGACGGCGTCCGACTGTGGCGCGCTCGCCGGGCTGATGCATGCGACAGACCTGCACTACTGGGGCGACGACGCGCCGCCGCGGGCGGCGTTCGACGCCCATGTGCGCGACCGCGTCCTGGCCGAGCCGGGTTGCCAGGTCGCCGTTGCCGAGCGGGACCGCGCCGTCGTCGGCTATGCCTGCTTCGCCCTGCTCTATCCGGCGCCGGACCTCGGCGGGGCGCTGTTCATGAAGGAGCTGTTCGTCGCACAGCCGGCGCGCTCCGACGGCATCGGCGCCGCGCTGATGGCGTTCATCGCGCACGAGGCGCTGCGCCGCGGCTGCGTGCGGCTGGACTGGTCGACCGAGGCCGGCAACGCCGGCGCGCTGCGCTTCTACGACCGGATCGGCGGCACCCGAATGGAAACCAAGGTCTATTACAGGGTCGGGGGCGCAGCGCTGTCGGATCTGGCCGCGCGCTGCGGCCGCCCCGATTCCGCAGGTGACGCGCCGGCGCCGCGGCGATAGAACCCGGCCATGACCCTGCAGCTTTACAACACGCTGGCGCGCGCCAAGGAGCCCTTCGTCCCGCTCGATCCGCACAATGTGCGGATGTATGTCTGCGGCCCGACGGTCTACGACTACGCCCATATCGGTAACGCCAGGCCGGCGGTGGTGTTCGACGTGCTCAGCCGGCTGCTGCGGCACGTCTATGGCGACGGCCACGTCACCTATGTCAGCAACATCACCGACATCGACGACAAGATCATCGAGCGGGCGGCAGAATCGGGCGAGCCGATCGCATCGCTGACCGCGCGCACCGAACGGCAGTATTTCGAGGACATGGCCGCGCTCAACGTGCGCCGGCCCGACGCGACCCCGCGCGCGACGCAGCACCTGCCCGAGATGCTGGCGATGATCGAGACGTTGGTCGCCCGCGGCCACGCCTATGCGGCCGACGGGCACGTATTGTTCGCGGTCGGCACCATGCCGGACTACGGCCGGCTGTCCGGCCGCAACCGCGACGAGATGATCGCCGGCGCCCGCGTCGAGGTCGCGCCGTACAAGCGCGACCCGGCCGACTTCGTGCTGTGGAAGCCGTCGACGGCGGAGCAGCCGGGCTGGGACAGCCCCTGGGGCCGCGGCCGGCCCGGCTGGCACCTGGAATGCTCCGCGATGAGCGGGCGCTATCTCGGCGAGACCTTCGACATCCACGGCGGCGGCCAGGACCTGATCTTCCCCCACCACGAGAACGAGATCGCCCAGAGCCGGTGCGCCCACCCGGACGGCCG
Organism: Alphaproteobacteria bacterium; assembly: GCA_041396705.1. Lineage (NCBI taxonomy): Bacteria > Pseudomonadati > Pseudomonadota > Alphaproteobacteria > Alphaproteobacteria bacterium. The sequence goes on along the minus strand of JAWKYB010000007.1, from coordinate 207,833 downwards.
CTTCGCCCGGGTCTGGCTGCACAACGGCTTCCTGCTGGCCGAGGGCGAGAAGATGTCGAAGTCGCTGGGCAACTTCTACACGGTGCACGAGCTGCTGCAGGAGTTCCCCGGCGAGGCGCTTCGGCTGACGCTGCTGCGCAGCCACTATCGCCAGCCGCTGGATTTCACCAAGGCGGGCGTACGCGAGAGCAGGGCGATCCTCGACCGGTTCCAAAGGGTGCTGCAGGCGGCGGGGCCGGCCGCGGACGGCTCAGGCGACGGCAGCGCGGTCGACGACGGCGTGCTCGCCGCGCTCGGCGACGATCTCAACACGCCGGCCGCGCTGGTGCGTCTGAACGAGCTCGCCGACCGGGCGGCGGCCGAGGCCGATGCACAGGCACAGGCGGCACTGGCGGGGGCGCTGAAGGCGAGCGGGGGTCTGCTCGGCCTGTTCGCGATGGCGCCGCACGACTGGTTCCGCTGGCAGCCGCCGGCGGCGACCGGGCCCGACGAGGCGGCGATCGAAGCGCAGATCGCCGCCCGTACAGCCGCGCGCAAGGCGCGGAACTTCGCCGAGGCCGACCGCATTCGCGACGCGCTGGCGGCCGCCGGAGTCGTGCTGGAGGACGGGCCGCAGGGCACGACCTGGCGCCGCGACGGTTGACCCGGCCGGCGCGGATGGCTATCTAGCGAGCATGAGCCTGCGTCTGGACCTGCTCCTGCGACTTACCCGCCCGGTGGCCTGACCCCGCCGGACCAGGTTCGCATGCGCGAACCGCCCCTCGCCCAGACCGCTCCATTTCCCTGTCGAGCCCAGCCGTGACCAGCCGTTCCGTGACCGTCCGCATGCGATCCGGGGTTCCCGTGCCGTCATGTCCGCCGCTGCCGACGTCGTCCTTCGCCCGACTGCCCGGCGGCCGGCGGCGCTGACCGGGCGCGCCGCCGGCCGTATTTCGCGGCCCGTTAACCGAATTTTGTGTATAAAGCGCGCGGCTTTCGGCAGCCCGAGACGGTATCGCCCCCGCCGCGCCGGCGAAGGATGAAGACGATGACCAACGCGTTCCAGGACACCGTGCGGAAATATCGGCCGTTCGCGCAGATCGACCTGCCCGACCGCACCTGGCCCAACGCCACCATCACCAAGGCGCCGATCTGGTGCTCCGTCGACCTGCGCGACGGCAACCAGGCCCTGATCGAGCCGATGGGCCCCGAGCGCAAGCGACGCATGTTCAAGACCCTTGTCGCGATGGGCTTCAAGGAGATCGAAATCGGCTTCCCGGCCGCTTCGCAGACCGACTTCGACTTCTGCCGGGAACTGATCGAGCAGGACATGATCCCGGACGATGTCACCATCCAGGTGTTGACCCAGGCGCGCGAGCCGTTGATCCAGCGCAGCTACGAGGCGCTGAAGGGCGCCAGGCAGGCCATCGTGCACCTGTACAACTCGACATCGACCGTGCAGCGGCGCGTGGTGTTCGGGCTGGACGAGGCCGGCATCACCGACATCGCGGTCAAGGGTGCCGAATGGGTGCTGGCCGGCGCCAAGGCGGCGCCGGAGACGCGCTGGCGTTTCCAGTATTCGCCGGAGAGCTTCACCGGCACCGAATTGCCCTATGCGGTGGAGATCTGCGAGGCGGTCTGCGACGTCTGGCAGCCGACCGCGGCGAACCCGACCATCATCAACCTGCCGGCGACGGTGGAGATGGCGACGCCGAACATCTATGCCGACCAGATCGAGTGGTTCCTGCGCCGCTTCCGCGACCGCGAGCGCATCATCCTCAGCCTGCACCCGCACAACGACCGCGGCACCGGCGTCGCCGCCTGCGAGCTGGCGCTGATGGCCGGTGCCGACCGGGTGGAAGCGACCTTGTTCGGCAACGGCGAACGCACCGGCAATGTCGACGTGGTCACGCTGGCGCTGAACATGTTGACCCAGGGCGTCGACCCCGGCCTCGACATGTCCGACATCAACGCCCTGGTCCGCACCGCCGAGCATTGCAACCGCCTGCCGGTGCACCCGCGCCACCCCTATGGCGGCGAACTGGTGTTCACCGCCTTCTCCGGCTCGCACCAGGATGCGATCAAGAAGGGCTTCGCGGCGCAGGAGAAATCCAACACCGGCATCTGGGAGGTGCCCTACCTCCCGATCGATCCGCAGGACATCGGCCGGTCCTACGAGGCGGTGATCCGCATCAACAGCCAGTCGGGCAAGGGCGGCATCGCCTACATCATGGAGACGGACTACGGCCTGGCGCTGCCCCGCCGCCTGCAGATCGAATTCTCGAAGGTGATCCAGCGGATCGCCGACGAGACCGAGGAGGAGCAGCCGTCGGAGGCGATCTACCAGGCGTTCTGCGACGAGTATCTGCAGCAGAACGGGCCGCTCGAGTTCGTCGAGTACCGGACGGTTCCGGAAGGCTCCGGCGGCGACAAGCGCCGGCTCGACGCCACCGTGCGCATCGACGGCGAGATCCGGCCGATCGAAGGCCACGGCACCGGCCCCGTCGACGCCTTCGTCGACGCGCTCAACCGGTCGTTCGGCCTGAATCTCAGGGTCGCCGACTATCGCGAGCACGCCGTCGGCGCCGGCTCCGACGCCGAGGCGGTGGCCTATGTCGAGCTGAACCTGGGCCGCGAGGACAGCCTGTTCGGCGTCGGCCGCGACAAGAGCATCGTCGCCGCGACGCTGCGTGCGGTTGTCAGCGCGGCGAATCGCGCTATCAAATACAGCGCGGCCAAGCTATCGGCCGCCTGAACGATGCGCCGCCGGCCGGTTCCCGTCGCGGGAGCCGGCCGGCGGTGGCGTGCCGACCAACCGCCGGGCCGGCCCAGGCACGGCCCACCTGCACAGCATGGACGCCGGCCCGCGGCGCACCCGGGACTGAACGATGACGCAGCCTGATATCCTCAACCTGCTGCAGGACCTGGTCGATGCCGCCAGGGCGGCGGGCGCCGACGCCGCCGACGCCGTCGCGGCCGACGGCGCGTCGGTCAGCCACGGCTGGCGGCTGGGCAAGACCGAGCGGCTGGAGCGGTCGGAGGAGGCGGATCTCGGCCTGCGGGTGTTCGTCGGCCGACGCCAGGCCATCGCCTCGACCACCGACCGCAGCCCGCGCGCGCTGCGCGATCTGGCCGACCGCGCGGTGGCGATGGCGCGGGCGGTGCCGGAGGACCCGCATGCCGGGTTGGCCGACCCCGACCAGATCGCCCGCGCGATTCCGCAGCCGGACATGGCCGACCCGGTCGAACCCGCGCCCGAAACGCTGATCGCCCGCGCGCAGGCCGCGGAAGAGGCGGCGCTGGCGGTCGCGGGCGTCACCAACTCCGAAGGCGCGGAGGCGAGCTGGAGCCGCAGCGACATCGCCATCGTCGCCAGCAACGGCTTCGCCGGCCACTACGGCCGCACCTATCATGCGCTCAGCGTCTCGGTGCTGGCCGGCACCGGTACGGCGATGGAACGCGACTACGACCACAGCGTCGCGGTCCACGCCGAGGACCTCGACGACCCGGTGGCACTGGGCCGGAATGCCGGCGAGCGCGCCGTCCGCCGGCTCGACCCGCGCAAAATCAAGTCGTGCCAGGTGCCGGTGGTCTACGATCCGCGCATTTCCGGCGGGCTGCTCGGCCATCTGGCCGGCGCCATCTCCGGCGCCGCCATCGCCCGCGGCACCAGCTTCCTGAAGGACATGCTGGGCAAGCCGCTGTTCGCCGACGGCGTCTCGGTGGTCGAGGATCCTCTGCGGCCGCGCGGCCTGGCGACCAAGCCGTTCGACGGCGAGGGCCTGCCGACCCGGCGCAAGACGGTGATCGACGGCGGCACGCTGACCACATGGCTGCTGGACCTGCGTTCCGCCCGCCAGCTCGGGCTGAAGTCGACCGGCAACGCCGCGCGCGGCGCCTCGTCGCCGCCGTCGCCGTCGGCATCGAACCTGTGGATGGAGGCGGGGCCGACCGGCCGCGACGCCATGATCGGCGCGATCGGCCAGGGTCTCTATGTCACCGAACTGATCGGCATGGGCGTGAACGGGGTGACCGGCGACTACAGCCGCGGCGCCGCCGGCTTCTGGATCGAGAATGGCGAGCTGACCCACCCGGTCAGCGAGGTCACCGTCGCCGGCAACCTGAAGACGATGTTCCGTCAGCTGACGCCGGCCGACGACCTCGAGTTCCGGCGCACCATCAACGCCCCGACCGTACGCATCGACGGGATGACCATCGCCGGCAACTGAGCCGCGCCGGCCGTGCGACCGGCGCGGGCCGATGCTCTAGGAAACCGCCCGCAGCATCGCGCGGGTCAGTTCCGCCTCCGCCTCGGCCGCCTTGCGGGTGGCGTCGTCCTTGGCGTCGGCGATGTCCTCGCGCAGGTCGGCCAGCTTTTTCTCCAGCGTGCCGCGGTCCATCTCCGACACCGGCATCGCCTGCTCGGCCAGCACCGTGCAGCGCTCCGGCGTCACCTCGGCGATACCGCCGGCGACGAAGATGCGCTCCACCACCGTGCGGCCCTCGAAGATGTCGATGGTGCCGGGCCGGATGGTCGAGATCATCGGCGAATGGCGCGGCAACACGCCGAAATTGCCTTCAGCGCCGGGCACCACCACCATGTCGACGTCCTTCGACACCAGCAGGCGCTCCGGCGAGACCAGTTCGAAGGCGACCTTGTCCTCGGCCATCAGCTATCGTCCCCGTTGCTCGGGCTGGCAGGTCCGGCCGGTCAGGCCGCCTCGGCCGCCATCCGCTTGGCCTTGTCGACCGCTTCCTCGATCGAGCCGACCATGTAGAAGGCGCTCTCCGGCAGGTCGTCGTACTCGCCCGCGCAGATGCCGGCGAAGCCCTTCACCGTGTCCTCGATCTGGACGAACTTGCCCGGCGAGCCGGTGAACACCTCGGCGACGTGGAACGGTTGCGACAGGAAGCGCTGCAGCTTGCGGGCGCGGGCCACGGTCAGCTTGTCCTCTTCCGACAGCTCGTCCATGCCCAGGATGGCGATGATCTCCTGCAGCGCCTTGTAGCTCTGCAGGATGCGCTGCACGTCGCGCGCCGTCCGGTAGTGCTGCTCGCCGACGATGCGCGGGTCGAGGATGCGGCTGGTCGAGTCGAGCGGATCCACCGCCGGATAGATGCCGAGCTCGGCGATCGAGCGGTTCAGCACCGTCGTCGCGTCGAGGTGGGAGAAGGTCGTCGCCGGCGCCGGGTCGGTCAGGTCGTCGGCCGGCACGTACACCGCCTGCACCGAGGTGATCGAGCCCTTGTTGGTCGAGGTGATGCGCTCCTGCATCGCGCCCATGTCGGTGCCCAGCGTCGGCTGGTAGCCCACCGCGGAGGGGATGCGGCCCAGCAGCGCCGACACTTCGGAGCCGGCCTGGGTGAAGCGGAAGATGTTGTCGATGAAGAACAGCACGTCCTGGCCTTCCTCGTCGCGGAAATATTCCGCCTGGGTCAGGCCGGTCAGCGCGACGCGGGCGCGCGCGCCCGGCGGCTCGTTCATCTGGCCGTAGACCAGCGCCGCCTTGCTCTCGCCGTCGGGCTGGATGACGCCGGATTCCATCATCTCGTGATAGAGGTCGTTGCCCTCGCGGGTGCGCTCGCCGACGCCGGCGAACACCGAATAGCCGCCGTGGCCCTTGGCGATGTTGTTGATCAGCTCCTGGATCAGCACGGTCTTGCCGACGCCGGCACCGCCGAACAGGCCGATCTTGCCGCCGCGCGGATAGGGGGTCAGCAGGTCGACGACCTTGATGCCGGTGACCAGCTGCGACGCCTCGGTCGCCTGCTCGGCGAAGGTCGGCGCGGAGCGGTGGATCGGCGCGCGCTTGCTGGTCTTCACCGGCCCGCGCTCGTCGATCGGCTCGCCGATCACGTTCATGATCCGGCCCAGCGTCTCCGGACCGACCGGAACGGTGATGGCGTCGCCGGTGTCGGTCACCTCCTGGCCGCGGACCAGGCCCTCGGTGGTGTCCATCGCGATGCAGCGCACGGTGTTCTCGCCCAGATGCTGGGCGACCTCGAGCACCAGCCGGTTGCCGTGGTTGTCGACCGACAGCGCGTTCAGAATCGCGGGCAGCTCGCCCTCGAAGGTCACGTCGACCACCGCGCCCATGACCTGGGCGATCGAGCCGGTGGTGTTCTTCGCTTTGGTTGCCGCTTTCGCCATGTCGTCTTCCTCCTGTCGGGCCCGCCGCGCGCCGTGCCGGCGCGGCGCCGTTCTACAGCGCCTCGGCGCCCGAGATGATTTCGATCAGTTCCTTGGTGATGAACGCCTGCCGCGTCCGGTTGTAGGTCAGCGTCAGGCTGTTGATCATGTCGCCCGCGTTGCGCGACGCGCTGTCCATCGCCGTCATCCGCGCGCCCTGCTCGGACGCAAAGGATTCCAGCATGGCGCGGAAGATCTGCACCGACAGGTTGCGCGGCAGCAGGTCGGCCAGGATCTGTTCTTCCGACGGCTCGTACTCGTAGACCGCGCCGCCGTAGCTGCGCCCCTGCGGCTCCGCCCCTGCGGCGGGCTTCGGCGCCTCGAACGGAATCAGCTGCTGGTCGGTGACGATCTGGGTCAGCGCCGACTGGAACTTGTTGTAGACCACCGAGCAGGTGTCGAACTCGCCGGCGTCGTACATCTCCAGCACCTTGGTCGCCACCTGGGCGGCGTGCTCGAAGGCCGGCGCCGGCTTGGCCAGGTCCTCGTAGGTCTGGGCGAAATAGCCGCCCATGTCGCGTTTCAGCACGGCCACCGCCTTGCGCCCGACCACCACCAGCCTGGCCTTCCTGCCCTCGTTGGTCAGGGCCAGGATGCGGCGGCGGGTGTGGCGGATCAGGTTGGCGTTGAAACCGCCGCACAGGCCGCGATCGGACGAGATCAGCACGATCAGGTGCGTGTCGGCGCTGCCGGTCCCGACCAGCAGCTTCGGCCCGCCCTTCTTCGCGCCCATGCCGCCGGCCAGCGAGCCGAGCATGCGCTCCATCCGCTCCGCATAGGGGCGGGCCGCCTCGGCCTGCTCCTGGGCGCGGCGCAGCTTGGCGGCCGCGACCATCTTCATCGCCTGGGTGATGCGCTGGGTCGCCTTGGTGGTGGCGATCCGGTTCTTGAGGTCTTTCAGGCTCGGCATGGCGCTGCGCCGTGCTCCCTTCCCCGCTCAGACGCGCCGGTCAGGCGACGAAGGACTTGGCGAACGCGCCGATGATGTCGGCGAGCTTGCCCTGCAGCTCGTCGTCCAGCGCCTGCTTGGTGCGGATGTCCTCCAGAACGCCGCCATGCTTCTCGCGCATCGCGGCGAGCAGCTGGCGCTCGAACTCGTTGATCTGCGCCACCGGCACCCGGTCGAGATAGCCGCGCACGCCGGCGAAGATGGAGACCACCTGCTCCTCGACCGGCATCGGCGCATATTGCGGCTGCTTCAGCAGCTCGGTCAGGCGGGCGCCGCGGGCGAGCAGGCGCTGGGTCGCCGCGTCGAGGTCGGAGGCGAACTGCGAGAACGCCTCCATCTCGCGAAACTGGGCCAGCTCCAGCTTGATCGAGCCGGCGACCTGCTTCATCGCCTTGATCTGGGCGGCGGAGCCGACGCGGCTGACCGACAGGCCGACGTTGATGGCCGGGCGGATGCCCTTGTAGAACAGGCTCGACTCCAGGAAGATCTGGCCGTCGGTGATCGAGATGACGTTGGTCGGGATGTAGGCCGACACGTCGTTGGCCTGGGTCTCGATGACCGGCAGCGCGGTCAGCGAGCCGGAGCCGTTGGCCTCGTTCATCTTGGCCGCCCGCTCCAGCAGGCGCGAGTGCAGGTAGAACACGTCGCCGGGGAACGCTTCGCGGCCCGGCGGGCGGCGCAGCAGCAGCGACATCTGGCGATAGGCGACGGCCTGCTTGGTCAGGTCGTCGTAAACGATCAGCGCGTGCATGCCGTTGTCGCGGAAATACTCGCCCATGGTGCAGCCCGAATAGGGGGCGAGGAACTGCAGCGGCGCCGATTCCGACGCGGTCGCCGCGACGACGATGGAGTAGTCCATCGCGCCGGCGTCCTGCAGCGTCTTGACCAGCTGGGCGACGGTCGAGCGCTTCTGGCCGACGACGACGTAGATGCAATACAGCTTCTTCGACTCGTCGTCGGACTGGTTGACCTTGCGCTGGTTGATGAAGGTGTCGACCGCCACCGCGGTCTTGCCGGTCTGGCGGTCGCCGATGATCAGCTCGCGCTGGCCGCGGCCGATCGGCACCAGCGCATCCAGCGCCTTCAGGCCGGTCTGCATCGGCTCGTGCACCGATTTGCGGGGGATGATGCCGGGCGCCTTGACGTCGACCTGGCGCCGCTCGGCGGCCTCGATCGGGCCCTTGCCGTCGATCGCATTGCCCAGCGCGTCGACCACGCGGCCGAGCAGGCCCTTGCCGACCGGCACCTCGACGATGGCGCCGGTCCGCTTGACCAGGTCGCCTTCCTTGATGTTGCGGTCGTCGCCGAAGATCACGACGCCGACATTGTCGCTCTCCAGGTTCAGCGCCATGCCGCGCACGCCGTCGGCGAACTCGACCATCTCGCCGGCCTGGACGTTGTCGAGCCCGTAGACGCGGGCGACGCCGTCGCCGACCGACAGCACCTGGCCGACCTCGGCCACATCGGTGTCGGAGCCGAAATCCGCAATCTGCTTCTTGAGAATCGCGGAGATTTCCGCGGCGCGAATCTCCATGCTCATGCCCCTTTCATTGCCAGCTGCATCTTCTGCAGCCGGGTGCGTACCGAACTGTCGATCATGCGCGAACCGACATGAACGACGAGACCGCCCAGGATGTCCGGGTCGACCTGAAAGTCGACCGACACCTTGGCGCCCATGGATTTCTTCAGGCTGTCCGTCACCGCCTGCGCCTGGCCGTCGTCCAGCGGACGGGCCGACACCACCCGCGCGGTCAGATCGCCGCGGCGCCGGGCCAGCTCGGCCAGGAAGGCGCGGATCATGTCCGGCAGCGCGGCCAGCCGGCGATGGTTGGCGACGACGCCGACGAAGTTGCGCACGGTCTGGCCGACGCCGGCCTTGTCGAGGACATCGGCCAAGGCCCGGCCCTGTGCGTCGCGGGCGATCAGCGGGCTGCGGATCGCCGCGCGCAGGTCGGCGCTGGCGTCCAGAAGATCCCTCACTTTTTGCAGGTCGCCGGCGACGGCGTCCAAATCCTGTTTCTCGTCCGCTAGCTCGAACAATGCCGTGGCGTAACGGCTTGCGAGTTGCGAAACGCCCAATCCCTCGGCTGCCACCTGAGCCCCTTGTTTTTTGCCGGAAAGGCCAGTCGCGAATGCGTGTGTGTCGACGCGCGCCGGCCCACCCGCTGGCGCCTGACGCCGGAGCGCGGGCGGTTGGTATCACAGCTATCCGGGTGACGCAAGGCGATGCGGCCGCCGTCCCGACGCGCCGCATCGTCACAGCGGCGCGGCCCGGGAAGCGGCGGTTTTCCTAGCGCAACGGCCGGCGCCCGCGTCAGCGCAGCAGCCCGACGCTAGAGGAAGCTGTAGGGGTCGACGTCGACCGCCACGCGCACCGCCGCGGGCACCTTGACCCCGGCCAGCCACTGCCGCAGCAGCGGCTGGGCGCGCACCGCGCGACCGGCGTGCAGCAGCAGCCGACGACGGTGCCGGCCGCGCACCATGGCCAGCGGCGCCGGTGCCGGGCCGAACACGTGAACGAAGCGCTCGCCGTCGCCATCCAGCCTGGGCGCGGCGCGTCCCAGCGCGCGCGCCGTGTCTTCCACCACCGTCGCATCGCGGCCGGATACGATCACCGCGACCAGCCTTCCGAAGGGCGGCATGGCATGGGCCTCGCGCGCGGCCAGTTCGGCCGCGACGAAGCCGTCGCGGTCGCCGGCGCAGACCGCGGCGATGACCGGATGGTCGGGCCGATAGCTCTGCACCAGCACGCGTCCGGGCCGGTCCTCGCGGCCGGCCCGGCCGGCGACCTGCACGATCAGCTGGTAGGTGCGCTCCGCCGCCCGCAGGTCGCCGCCGTCGAGGCCGAGGTCGGCATCGACCACCCCGACCAGGGTCAGGCCGGGAAAATGGTGGCCCTTGGCCAGGACCTGGGTGCCGACCAGCACGTCGATCTCGTGCGCCAGCATCGCCCGCCGCAGCGCCTCGGCCGCCGCCGGGCCGCGCAGGCTGTCGCTCGAGACCGCCAGGATGCGCGCCTGCGGCAGCAGCGCCGCCACCTCCTCGCAGACCCGTTCGATGCCGGGCCCGCAGGCGACCAGCGCATCGTCGGCGCCGCAGGCGGCGCACTGCCGCGGCACCGGGATCGCGTGACCGCAGTGATGGCACTGCAGGCGGCCCAGCCTGCGGTGTTCGACCAGCCAGGCGGTGCAGTTCGGGCACTGGTAGCGGTGGCCGCAGGCGCGGCACAGGGTCAGCGGCGCATAGCCGCGCCGGTTGAGGAACAGCAGCGCCTGTCCGCCTGCCGCCACCGTATCGGCCAGGGTCCGGCGCAGCGTCGGCGCCAGCCAGCCGCCCGGCGGCGGCGGGTCGGCGCGCATGTCGACGGCATCGACCGCGGGCAGCGCCGCGTCGCCGTGGCGGTCGGGCAGCGCCAGCACGCCGTAGCGGCCGCGTTGCACGTTGTAGAGCGTCTCCAGCGCCGGGGTGGCCGAGGCCAGCACGACCGGGTGGCCGGCCAGCCGGCCGCGTGCCACCGCCATGTCGCGGGCGTGGTACGGCACGCCGTCCTCCTGCTTGAACGCCGCCTCGTGCTCTTCGTCGACCACGATCAGGCCGAGGTCGTCGAACGGCAGGAACAGGGCGGAACGCGCGCCGACCATGACGCGCGCCGCGCCTTCCGCCACCGCCCGCCACGTCACCCGCCGGCGCAGGGCGTTGACCTCGCTGTGCCAGACCGCCGGCGCGCAGCCGAAGCGGTCGGCGAAGCGGGCGAGCCAGGCATCGGACAGCGCGATCTCCGGCAACAGCACCAGCGCCTGCCGCCCCTTCGCCAGGCAGGCGGCGATCGCCTCGAAATAGACTTCGGTCTTGCCGCTGCCGGTGACGCCGTCGAGCAGATGGACGCTGAAGGCGCCGGCGGCGACGGCGTCGCGCAGGGCCGACGCCGCCCGCTCCTGCGGCGGCGACAGCGCCGCGCCGGGCCGTTCGATGTCCGGCGCCGCGAAGGGCGGCCGCGGCGGCAGGTCGGCCAGCCGCAGCACGCCGGCCTCGACCAGGCCCTTGACCACGCCGCTGCCGACCCCGGCCGCCATCGCCAGCTCCGCCGGCGGCAGGGCCGGCAGGTCGGCAAGCGCCGCCAGCAGGCGGCTGCGGGCCCCGGTCACGCGGATGCCGGGCTCGCCGAGCTGGCGGTCGCCGGCGACCACCGCCTGACGCGGCCGGGCGGGCGCCCAGGCGTCGGCGGGGCCGAGCGCCATGCGCAGCACCGCGCCGGGCGGCTGGCAGTAATAGGCGGCGATCCAGTCGACGAAGCGGCGGGCGACGTCGCCCATCGGCGGCACCGGCAGCCGCGCCTCGACCGGTTTCAGCCGCGCGGCCTCCACCGACCCCTCTGCGGCACCCCAGGCCACGCCGAGCACCGTGCGGCCGCCCAGCGGCACCACCACATGGTCGCCCGGCTCGATCACCAGGTCTTCCGGGACGGCATAGTCGTAGGCGCCGGGCAGCGGCAGCGGCAGCAGCACCGCGATCCGGCCGCGCGATTCGGCGTCGGCCGCGCCGGCGGGCGGCCCAGATGGCGGGTGCGATGCCGCATCGTTTGCGCTAGACATGGGGCCAGAGGTGATCAATTCAGCCGGGGCAGTGCAAGGATCGTCGCCATGAAATTCTTTCTCGACACGGCCGAGCTGGCCGAGATCCGCGAGCTGGCCGATTCCGGCCTGGTCGACGGCGTCACCACCAACCCGTCGCTGATCGCCAAGGCCGGCCGCGCCTTCATCCCGACCATCGCCGAGATCTGCGAGATGATCCCGGGCCCGGTCAGCGCGGAGGTGGCGGCAACCGACTATCCGACCATGCTGGCCGAGGGCCGCCGCCTGGCCAAGATCGCCGGCAACGTCGCCGTCAAGGTGCCGCTGACCCCGGACGGCCTGAAGACCTGCAAGGCGCTGCGGTCGGAAGGCACCATGGTCAACGTCACGCTGTGCTTCACGCCGGCCCAGGCCATCCTCGCCGCCAAGGCCGGTGCCACCTTCATCTCGCCGTTCGTCGGACGGCTGGACGACATCGGCATCGACGGCATGGACCTGATCGCCGATATCGTGACGATCTACGAGGCGTTTCCCGATTTCGACACCCAGGTGCTGGTGGCCTCGGTGCGCAACGTCCACCATCTGACCGCGGCGGCCCGGCTGGGCGCGGACGTGGCGACCATGCCGCCCGCGGTGCTGAAGAAGATGTTCGAGCACCCGCTGACCGACAAGGGGCTCGCGGCCTTCGTCGCGGACTGGGCCAAGACCGGCCAATCGATCCTTGACGACGGCGTGCACAAGGCCGCCGAATAGCCGCAAGCCGCGAGTCGGGCCGATCGCCCGGACGCGTGCGGCACGACGCAACCGAACGGGAGATCGCTTCGTGGCCAAGGCCGACGATTCGGCGGAACGCAGCGTGCGCGCGATCAGCGGCGACGAGGTCGCCGGCTATCTGCGCCGCAACCCCGGATTCCTGGTCCAGTATCCCGACGTCGCGGCCATCCTGCACGCGCCGGACCGCTTCGCCGAGGTCGAGGAGGACTCCGGTACCGGCGTGGTCGACCTGCAGCGCTACATGGTCGAGCGGCTGCGCAGCGACGTCAACCAGGCGCAGCTGCGTACTGCCCGGCTGATCGACACCAGCCGCGAAAACCTGGTCGGCCAGCGCCGCATTCACGAGGCGGTGCTGTCGATGCTGGCCGCGCCGAATTTCGAGCAGCTGATCGAGGCGGTGACCACCGACATGGCGATCCAGCTCGACATCGACGTCGTCTCGATCTGCGTCGAATCCGACCGCAAGCTGCCCGAAGGCGCCCTGCGCCAGGGCGTCATCGTGATGGACGAGGGCATCGTCGACGAGATCATGGGGCCGTCGACCGACTGCCTGCTGCGCGACAACGTGACGCCGGCGCCCGACCGCGAGCTGGTGTTCGGGGCCGGGGCCGGGCTGATCGATTCCGACGCGCTGATGCGCATCCAGCCGCACCCGACGATGCCGACCGGCATCCTGGCGCTCGGCTCGCGCGAGCCGGACAAGTTCCACCCCGAGCAGGGCGCGGAGCTGCTGCTGTTCCTGGCCCGCAGCTTCGAGCTGTGCCTGCGCACCTGGCTGTGCGACCGGCCGGCCGACTGACCGCCCGCGCCACCTCGGCACCTCAGGCCAGGGCGGCCGGCACCGGCACGCCCAGCGTCGCGGCGCGTGCCTTCAGCCCATCGAGGATGCCCCTGTACAGCGCCACGCCGTTGGCGTTGCCGTCGCGTCGGCGGGCCATCGCGCTGTCGCCGGGCAGGCGCACCTTCTCGACGCCCGGCCGCGGCGGGTTCGACCGGCAGGCGTCGGCCAGCCAGCCGGTCTGGCGCAGATAGGCATCCACGCCGCCGAACGCGGCCGGGTCCATCACCTGCACGAACACCGAGGCGCCCCAGCCTTCCGGTGCGTCGGCCCGGCCGTGGCCGGACAGCGCCTGGGTCAGTGCCTCGATCATCAGCGCCAACCCGAAGCCATTGTGGCCGTGATCGAGCCCGCCGGTCGGCAGGATGCTGCCCGGCGGATCGGCAAAGACCACGGCCGGATCGTCGGTCGGCTCGCCGCCCGGCGTCAGCAGCCACGGGTGCGGCATGCGCTTGCCCTCCGCCTTCAGCCGCGCGCTCATCCCGTTGGTGGTGATCGAGGCGCTGATGTCGATCAGCATCGGGTCGCCCGGCGTCGGGATGCCGATCGCGATCGGGTCGGGGGTGAACACCGGCTTGCGCCCGCCGAACGGGGCCACCGAGCGGCCGGCGGGGTCGGACGTCGCCAGGATGATCATCTTGTCGTCGTCGGTGGCCAGCGGCAGGAAGGCGGCCAGGCAGGCGATGTGGTGGCTGCAGCGGATCGCGACGATGCCGACGCCGTGGTGGCTGGCACGGTGACTGGCCAGTTCGATCGCCTTCACGGTCAGCCAGACGCCGGGCAGCGTGCGGCCGTCCCAGGTGACCACGGCACCGCCGTCGGCGACCACGTGCGGCTCGCCGGTCAGCGCCATGCGCCCGCTGGCGATCTGATCCAGATAGCCGGGCGCCAGGGCCAGCCCGTGGGTGGTGTGGCCCATCAGGTCGGCCTCGACCAGGTAGCGCGCGACGATGTCGGCCTTGTCGGCGTCCATGCCGGCCGCCGCGAACAGCGCGGCTGCGAATTCGGACAGCACGCCGGGCTGGAAGCGTGGGTCTGCGGTCATCGGTCTCTCTCGGCTGGCTTGGGTTGGCGCCCGGGCAGGAGCGGCCCGGCCGGTCACCGGGGTCGGCTCATTCCGGCTCGGGCGGTGGGCTGGGGTCGCGCGGGCAGATCGCCGGGTTGAACGGGTCGATCATGAACGGATAGGCCTGCATCGCGCCCCACACGAAGCCGGTCCGGATCTGGGTGGCGCCGGCCTCGGCGGCCAGGATCTGGGCGGTGCCCAGCACCATGTAGGCGCCGCGCAGCAACTGGTCGCCGAACTGGGCGTCGTCCAGCTCCTCCAGCGCCGGCAGGTTGCCTTCGACCAGGCCCAGCAGGAACAGCTGGGTACCGGTGTCGATCGGCAGCTCGGGCGTCAGCGTCTCCGGCAGCTCGGCCCAGGATTCCAGCGAGACGTTGCGCATCTCGTAGCGCGGCTGCTGGCCGGGACAGGTCAGCGGCTCGCGGAACGCCAGCACATAGGGCTCCAGTGACTGCTTCGAGGGAAAGGCCAGGCTGCGGTCGTTCCAGGCGGCGAACAGCTCGCGCACCCGCTGGATTCGCTCGCTCGCCAGCGCCTCCTCGACCGTGCGATAGCTGCCGTCGGCCTTGACGAAGGCGTCCGCCATGGCCATCGCCGACCCGCCCAGCGCCGCGGCCGTGCAGACGCCGATGAGGATGAGCCGCGGGTTCCACATTTGCCGGGTCGCTTCCGGGGGTCTGTTGCGATTCCTTGCTCAACCTTCATACACGGGCCGGCCTGCGGCCGGCCAGTGCGGAATTGAAGCCGGCCGGCGGCTCATCCTTCCGTCTCGGCCCAATCCATCAGCCGGCGCATGAAGGCCATGCACGCCTCCACCTGGGCCAGCTCGATGTATTCGTCGGGCTGGTGCGCCTGGGCAATCTCGCCCGGACCGCAGATCACGGTCGGGGTGCCGTTTTCCTGGAACAGGCCGGCCTCGGCGCCGTAGGCGACCACATGGGTGCGGTTGGTGCCGGCAAGATGCATCGCCAGCGTCTCGGCCGCATTGCCCGGCTCCGGCCGCAGCGCGGGGATCCAGGTCAGCGGCTCGGTCGTCACACCGGTCTGCGGGTCGACGGCGTGCATCGCCGGCAGGATGTCGGAAGCGACGAACGCCGCCACCCGGTCGACCAGCGGCTGCGGGTCGTCGCTGGGCAGGTTGCGGATCTCCCAGTCGAAGCTGCAGATGCGCGGGACGATGTTCAACGCGGTGCCGCCGCGGATGCGCCCGACATGCAGCGAGGTGAACGGCGGATCGAACCCGTTGTCCCGGTCCGCCGCCGCCTGCCGCGCCGCAGCCAGGCCGGCGATGAAGTCGACGATGCGCGCGGCATAGACGATCGCGTTGACGCCGCGATGGATCCGGCTCGAATGCGCCTCCAGCCCGGTCACCGTGGTGCGGAAGGCATGGACCCCCTTGTGCGCGTTGCACACCCGCATGCCGGTCGGCTCGCCGACGATGATCGCCAGCGGGTCGACCTCGGGCGCCTTCAGCGCCGGCAGCGCGTCGCGGACGCCGATGCAGCCGACCTCCTCGTCGTAGGAGGCGAGCAGCCAGATCGGCCGGCGCAGCGACCGGGCCAGGAATTCCGGCCCCAGCGCCAGCACGATGCCGATGAAGCTTTTCATGTCGGCGGTGCCGCGGCCGTACAGCCGGTTGTCGCGCGCGACCAGCCCGAACGGGTCGGCGGTCCAGGGCTGGCCCTCGACCGGGACCACGTCGGTATGGCCGGACAGCACGACGCCGCCGGGCCGGTCCGGCCCGAAGCGGGCGAGCAGGTTGGCCTTGTCGCCGCCGGCCCCGGGGAACAGCCGGGTCGGCACGCCCTGCCGTTCCAGCACCTGCCGCATCCAGTCGATCAGCGCCAGGTTGGAGCGGTCGGAGACGGTGTCGAAGGCGACGAGATCGCCGATCGTGCGGACGACGGCGTCGAGCGGGACGGGCGTGGCGGGCGGCATCGGGTCTCCTCAATCGCGCCAGAAGGACGGGACCAGCAGGATCAGCACGGTGAACAGCTCCAGCCTGCCGATCAGCATGCCCGCCGACAACAGCCACTTGGCGGCGTCCGGCAAATCGGCGTAGTTGCCGTGCGGCCCGATCTGCTCGCCCAGGCCCGGGCCGACATTGGCGATGGCCGAGGCGGCGCCGGACACGCAGGTCAGGAAATCGAGGCCGAGCAGGCCCAGCGCCATCGACAGCAGCGCGAAGCACAGCACGTAGACGAAGAAGAACGCCATCACCGAGACCTGCACCTGCTCGGAGATCGGCCGGCCGTTGTAATAGGCGATGAACACGCCGTGCGGCTGCAGCAGCCGTCCCATCTGCGCCCGGGCGGTCTGGTACAGCACCTGATAACGGAAGATCTTGATGCCGCAGGTGGTGGACCCGGCGCAGCCGCCGGTGAACATCAGCAGGAAGAACACGGTCACCGCGAAGGTGCCCCACAGCCAGTAGTCGGCCGTGGCATAGCCGGTGCCGGTGATGACCGAGACCACGTTGAAGCTGGCGTAGCGCATCGCCACGTGCGGCTCGATGCCGTTGCGCAGCCACAGCCACAGGAACATGGCCAGGATCGCGATGAACACCACGCCCAGGAACCACTGCACCTGGGAATCGCGGAACAGCGCCAGCACGTCGCCGTTGACGAACTTGAGGTAGAGCACGAAGGGCAGGCTGCCGAGCAGCATGAACACGGTGGCGGTGACGTCGATCATGGTGTTGTCGAAGCCGCCGATCGAATGGTCCAGGGTCGAGAAACCGCCGGTCGCGATCGTGGTCATCGCATGGGCGATCGCCTCGAAGCCGGTCATGCCGAAGCCCCAGTACAGCCAGGCGCAGCCCAGGGTCAGCACCAGATAGATGCTGCCGATGGCGCCGGCGAGCTGGGTGGCGCGGGGCAGCGCCTTGTCCGATTTGTCGGACGATTCCAGCCGGAACAGCTGCATGCCGCCAACCTGCAGCACCGGCAGCACCGCCATCGCCATGACGATGATGCCGATGCCGCCCATCCATTGCAGCAGCGCGCGCCACAGCAGCACCCCGGGCGGCGCCTGGCTGAGGTTGGGGATCACCGTCGCGCCGGTGGTGGTGATGCCCGACATCGCCTCGAAGAAGGCGTCGGTGAACGACAGGCCGAGCTCGGCGAAGGTCAGCGGCAGCGCAGCGAACAGCGTCAGCACCAGCCAGCTCAGGCCGGTCATCACGAACGCCTGGCGCAGGTTGATGCGCATCGCCCGCGTGCGGTTGGTCAGCATCAGCGAGACGGCGACGAACAGAGTCACCATGGCCGCCACCGCGAAGGTCTTCCAGTCCTCGTGGCCGGCGACCAGGTCGGTCGCGGCAGGCAGGCACATGGCCAGAGCCAGCGTGGCCAGCAGGGCACCGACGACGAACAGGATGGGGCGAAAATCCAGCACCGGCGGATGCTAGCCCGGATTGACCGCACCCGCCACGCCCGGCGTCGCGGCGCCCGGATGCACCGCCGGCGGCGGCCGAACCCATGCGGCCGGCATGTCCGGTACGGATGCGACGATGGCGGCGGCGGGCGAGCGGCTGCGGCCGCCCGGCTCAGTGCATGTGGGCGCGCGCGTCCGGCAGGTCGAGCGAGAAGGCGGGCACCGCCACGTCGAATACCTCGCCCGACGTGGCCTGCATCTCGTAGGTGCCGACCATGAAGCCGGACGGCGTCTCCAGCGGGGTGCCGCTGGAATATTCGTAGGTCTCGCCGGGCTGCAGCACGGGCTGCTCGCCGACGACGCCGGCGCCGCGCACCTCGTGCACCCGGCCCAGCGCATCGGTGATGCGCCAGTAGCGGTTGCGCAGCTGCACGGTCACCTCGCCGCGGTTCTCGATGCGGACGTGATAGGCCCAGACGAAGTGGTGCTCGTCCGGCGAGGATTCATGCTCGAGATAGACCGGCTCGACGGTCACCGTGATCGCGCGCGTACACGCCCGATAGGTCTCGTCCTGTACCACTGCCCTACCCACGCTTATGCCCGGTGGTTCGCGATAACATCATATTTATCGCCCAGGCCGGGGCCGCCGGCAATATGCGATTTGTAACGAATTGCGGGGGTTTTTCGGCCTGAGCCAGGGCGTCGCGGCCGCCGTGCGCGTTGCTGCCGCGGCGGCCCGAACGCACCCGCACAGCAGAACGGCGCTGCCATGGCAGCGCCGTTCCATGCGGTCGGAACCGGGCCCGCCTTACATCGCGTTGACGACGACGCGGCGGTTGGCCTGGTTGCGGACGCCGTCACCCGTCGGCACGGCCAGGTCGCTCTCGCCACGTGCCTCGGTCGAGATCCGGCCGGCATCGACACCGCCGGACACCAGCGCGTTCTTCACCGTGTCGACGCGGGCCTGCGACAGGCGCATGTTGTAATTGGCCGAGCCGACCGTGTCGGTGTGGCCGACCAGGTCGACATGCAGCGCCGGGTCGGCAAGGGCCGCGCCCAGCACTTCCTGCACCACCACCTGGCCCGCCTGGGTCAGGTTGGAGCGGTCGAAGTCGAACAGGATGACGTAGCTGCTTGCCGGGGTGACCACCGCGCCGAGCGAGGCGAGGCAGGTCTCGAAGTTGTCGCGGCAGGCCGCGATGTGGGTCGGCTGGTGGTTCTCTTCCTGCTGCTCAACCCAGCAGTCGAACAGAACCTGGCAACGGGCCGCCGTCTCCGGCTGCGCGTCGCGGGCGCCGCCGTCGAGCGCGGCCAGCAGACGCGCACGGGCGTCGTTCAGCACGGGAATCTGATCCTCAGGCTCCCACCAGTTGCTGACGTCTTCCGGCAGCACGACCTCGCCACCGGCCGCGGCAAGGCCCTTGACCGCGAAGTAGTCGGCGTCGACCCAGTCGTTCATCTTCAGCGCCTCGTACTCGGCGAGGGACTGATACTCGTTGGCAAGGGCGACCGTGAACGGCGAACCGACACGCTCCGCAGACTGCAACGCATCGAGATTCCATCCGGTGGCACAACCCGAGACGAGCGCCAGGGCACCAACGGCGACGCAGGCCTTAAAGCCACGTGTCATTTCCGTTACACTCCTCATGAAACAAACGCCTCCTTCATCGTGAGGATCTCACCCTCGTTCGTTAAGCTCTCACACGCCGACGATATGCCCGCCTAGGTGATCGCATCGTTAAACACCGCGTCTCCGAACACGGCCACGTCCAGCCGGAACACAGTTAGACCGCCATGGTTCGCGATCGTCCCGACTATGTTTAGCCGAATCAGACAAGGTTGCAAGCAACCCACGGGCAAGCCTCACGCCTGATCGTGTGGGTTATACCCCACCACCGGCACCGACGCCACGCCTTCGCACCGTGGAAACCACGCGAAATTCATTTGGTTTGAGTTGTTTATGCCGATTTCTGAATGACTGCGCTCAAATTGCAACAGTGTGCGGCAAATTCATCACAGACCGGCCAGCGGCCGCCCGCATACGGGTCGCCAGTCGCGATCCGGCGTCCGGCCGGTCGCATCCGCACGCGGCGTTGCGCGCGGCGCCGGCGCCCCCTATGATCCGCGGCTGTCGGCGGCTGGCCGCGCGGGTGTAGTTCAGTGGTAGAACGACAGCTTCCCAAGCTGTATGTCGTGGGTTCGATCCCCATCACCCGCTCCAGCCCGGCCGGCGCCTGACGCGCCGGACCGCACCGCCGGCATGTCCCGCGAATCCGAAGCGATCCGCCTGTCGCTGTGCGACCCCGCCTGCGGCCATGGCCGAACGGCAGCGCCGGCCTCCCGCCGGACTACTATCGTAGGACTGCCGCGCGCGCGAAGACCCGCGGGTTAACGCGACGCAAACTTTCTGCGCCTTAGGATCGGGAAACCCGCCGGAACGACCAGGACAGGCACCCGACCCCGTCATGCTGATCGAAGCAGCCGAACCGACGCTTGCCAGCGAACAGGCAGAGGTCCCGCGCGAGCAGCCGATGACCATTGTCATCGTCGACGACATCCTGGCCAACGCCATGCTGATGGAAAAGCTGGTGCAGTCGATCGGCGGCGTGCACACGCGCACCTTCATCGACCCGATCGAGGCGCTGGAATGGTGCGAGTGCCACACCTTCGACGTGCTGCTGCTCGACTATCTGATGCCGGCACTGGACGGGATCAGCTTCCTGAAGCGCATGCGCCGCAACCCGTCGCTGGCCGACGTGCCGGCGGTCATGATCACCGCCGAGGAGAAGTCCGAGACGCTGTACGAGGCGCTGAACGCCGGCGCCAACGACTTCCTGAAGAAGCCCGTCGACCCGATCGAGCTGGCTGCGCGCACCCGCAACATGCTGCGCCTGCGCGCCCGCCAGCTGGAGCTGGAGCGCGCCAACCAGCAGCTCGCGCTGCTGGCCAACACCGACGGCCTGACCGGCGTGGCCAACCGCCGCTACTTCCTCGAACGGATGGAGGAGGAGCTGGAGCGCGGCCGCCGCTATCACAGCCCGCTGGCGCTGGCGCTGCTCGACGTCGACCATTTCAAGCAGGTCAACGATCAGAACGGCCACCAGGCCGGCGACGAGGTGCTGAAGGCGCTGTCGGACTTCACGGTCGGGCTGCTGCGGTCCAACGACCTTGTCGGCCGGCTGGGCGGCGAGGAGTTCGCCATCCTGATGCCCGAGTCGGACGAGCAGGTCGGAGCGGTGGTCTCCGAGCGCGTGCGCGCCGAGCTCGCGGTCCATCCGATCAAGACCGTTGCCGGCGATCTGTCGATCACCGTCAGCATCGGCGTCACCCAGGCCTACCCCGATCTGGACAATGCCGAGGCGATCCTGCGCCGCGCCGACCGCGCGCTCTATCGCGCCAAGAGCGCCGGCCGCAACCGCGTGATCAAGGCCGGCGCGTTCGAAGGCGAGGGCGAGGGCGAAGGCGGCGGGGCGGACGGTGTGCCGGTCCCCGCGACGCGCGACTGACCCGGCCCGTCAGGCCCGCTTGATTTCGGCAAATGCCGCCAGCGCCGCCGCGCGCGCAGCGCCATGGTCGACCATCGGCCGCGGATAGTCCGCGCCCAGCCG
This sequence comes from Alphaproteobacteria bacterium, assembly GCA_041396705.1. Taxonomy (NCBI): domain Bacteria; kingdom Pseudomonadati; phylum Pseudomonadota; class Alphaproteobacteria; species Alphaproteobacteria bacterium. The sequence continues at coordinate 186,483 of JAWKYB010000007.1, read as the reverse complement.
GATGCCGGCGTCGCCCAGCTCCAGCGCGGACGCAGTCCAGGGCCGATGGATCAGTGGCGCGGGCAGCCGCGCCAGTTCGGGCAGCCACCGCCGCACATAGGCGCCGTCCGGGTCGAACCGCTCGCCTTGCGCCACCGGGTTGAAGATGCGGAAGAACGGCGCGGCGTCGGCGCCGCAGCCGGCCACCCACTGCCAGCCCAGGCTGTTGTTGGCAAGGTCGGCGTCGACCAGCGTGTCCCAGAACCAGGCCGCGCCATGCTGCCAGGGCTGCAGCAGGTGCTTGACCAGGAACGACGCGGCGACCATGCGCACGCGATTATGCATCCAGCCGGTGGCCCACAGCTGGCGCAGGCCGGCATCGACCAGCGGATAGCCGGTCCGCCCGCGCTGCCAGGCCGCGCGCTGCGCGGCATCGTCCTGCCACGGGAACCGGACGAATTCGGACCGCAGCGGCCGCTCCGTCATCTCCGGGCGATGGTACAGCAGGTGGTGGGCGAACTCCCGCCAGCCCAGCTCGCGCAGGAACGGTTCCGCCGCATCGGGGGCGCGTTCTGCCTCGGCGCGGGCCAGCGCCGCATGCCAGACCTGCCGCGGACCGATCTCGCCCCAGTGCAGATGCGGCGACAGCCGCGACGTGTCGGCCCGATCCGGCCGGTCGCGCCCGCCGCCGTAGTTGTCGAGGCCATCGAGAAACGCGTCCAGCTGCGCCCGGGCCCCGGCCTCGCCCGGCCGCCAGACCGCGAAGCCGCCTGCCCAGTCCGGCGAGGTCGGCAGCAGGCGCCAGTCGGCGAGCGTGTCGCCCGCCGGCGCATCGGCCAGGCCGCGGACGCATTTCGGCGCCGCGGTCGGCACCGGCACCGTGGCGCCGGCGCGCAGCGCGCGCCAGACCGGCGTGAACACGGCATAGGGGGCGCCCGCCCCGGTCGTCACCGTCCACGGTTCCGCCAGCAGGCCGGCATTATGGCTATCGGCGGCGATGCCGGCCGCGCGCAGCGTCGCCTTCACCGTCGTGTCGCGGGCAATCGCGAACGGTTCGTAGCAGCGGTTCCAGTGGACGGCGCCGGCATGCAGTGCCGCTGCCACCTGCGGCACCACCGCGTCCGCCCGGCCACGGCGCAGGATCAGCGGCACGCCGCGATCGCCCAGCGCCCGCTGCAGCGCCGCCAGGCCGCGGTGCAGCCACCAGCGGCTCGCGCCACCCCAGCGCCAGCGGCCGGGCGTGTCGTCGTCCAGCACGAACAGCGCCGCGACCGGCGCACCCGCGGCCGCCGCGGCGGCCAGCGCCGGATTGTCGGCCAGGCGGAGGTCCTGGCGGAACCAGAGGAGGACGGGCTTCTCGGTCATGGATCGGTAGCCCCGGGAAGGAGGGGTCGCTGTGGATGCTACGGCCGGCCGCGGCGGGTGGATCAGCGGGCCGGAATTAGCACTGCCTTAGCCGGGGCCGTGCGATAGACTCGCCGGTCATGGACGGTGAATCGCAAGAGCGCGTTGGCGATCGCGCGCGACAGGCGGCGCAGGCGCCGCTGTCTGCGATGGTGCCGACCCGCAACGAAGAGCGCAACCTGGCGGACTGCCTGGAGTGCCTGGCCTTCGCCGCCGAGCGGATCGTGTTCGATTCCTACAGCGACGATGCCACGCTGGCGATCGCCGCCGCCAAGGGCGCGCGGGTGGTGCAGCGCCGCTTCGACGTGTTCTCGACCCACAAGAACTGGGCTCTGGACCACATCGACTTCGCCCATGGCTGGATCCTGCTGGTCGATGCCGACGAGCGGGTGACCCCGGAACTGGCCGCGGAGATCCGCGCCATCGTCGAAGCCGACGATCCGAACGGCCCGGCGGGTTACTATATCGCGCGCCAGAACCTGTTCGCCGGCAAGTGGATCCGCCACGCCGGCATGTATCCCGACTACCAGCTGCGCCTGTTCCGGCGCGGCCGCGCCCGCTACGAGGACCGCATCGTGCACGAGCACATGCAGGTCGACGGCGCCACCGGCACCCTTGCCAACCACTTCGTCCACCACGACTACAAGGGCATCGAGCGGTACTTCGACCGCCACAACGTCTACACCAGCCTGGAGGCGGTGGAGATCCACCGCATGCTGACCGGCAAGGCGGCCGACACCATCAAGCCGAACTTCTGGAAGAAGGGGCCGCCGCGCCGGCGCGCGCTGAAGAACTTCGCCTACCGGCACCTGCCGATGCGCTCGGTCTGCGTCTTCCTGTACATGTATGTCGCCAAGGCGGGCTTCCTCGACGGCCGCATCGGCTTCCGCTACTGCCTGATCCGCGCCTTCCACGAATACCAGATCAGCGTCAAGCTGCTCGAGCTGCGCGATCCGACCTCGGCGATGTGGGCCAGGTACCGGCATTGGCTGGACCGGTGAGCGATTTCCGCTGCCTGCGCTGCGGCCACACCGCGGCCGCGCGCGTGCTCGACGGCGTCCCTGATGCCCGCTTCGGCGTGCCCGGCGCGTGGGACATCGTGCGCTGCGGCGCCTGCGGCCTGGACCACACCGCGCCGCGCCCGACCGGGCCGCAGCTCGGTGCGCTTTACGCACAGTACTACAATTTCGGCGGATCGGACGAAGGCGCCTACAGCCGGCTGCGGCGCCGCTTCCTGACCTCCGGCCTGTACCGGCTGTTCCTGGCGATCGACGGCGACATCGCCTTCGAAGCGGCGAAACCGCCGGCGCCGGACCGCACCAGGCTGCTCGACGTCGGCTGCAACGAGGGCCGCAAGCTGCTGCTCTACCGCCGCAACGGCTTTGCCGCCGAGGGGCTGGAGGTCAACGCGGTCGCTGCGGCCGCGGCGCGCCGGCTGGGCTTCACGGTGCACGAGGGCGACATCGCCGACCTGGTCGACCCGCAGGGGTTCGACGTCCTGGTGATGAGCCAGGTGATCGAGCACGTGCTCGACCTCGACGCGGCGCTCGGCCACTGCCGCCGGCTGCTGCGGCCGGGCGGCGCGCTGTGGCTGAGCTGCCCGAACGCCCGCAGCTGGTTTCGCGCGCTGTTCGGCCGGCGCTGGATCAACTGGCACGTGCCGTTCCACATCACCCATCTGCGCGGCCGGGACCTGAGCGCCGTGCTGGAGCGAAACGGTTTCGTGGTCGAAACGGTACGGACCGAGACGCCGGCCCTGTGGGTCGCGCAGTCGGTCATCGCCGCACTGTTCGCGCGGCCGCCGCGGCCGACGCGCGCCTTCCGCAACCCGCTGCTGGTGATCGGACTGATGGGGCTTGCCCGCGGCTTGCTGTTTCCCCTGCCGATGCTCGCCAACGCCCTCGGCCGCGGCGATTGCCTGGTGCTGCGCGCCCGCCGCGGCTGACGGCTGCGGCCCGGTCGGCGCGCCCCTGCGACATTCTCGCCCTTCCCGGATGGCGATGCCGCACTGAGATGTTCACAGGCGAGGCTTGCCGCATCGCACGCACGTCCCCGCGTCCGACGGCCGGCCCGCAGTGAGGAGGTGCGAGATGGATGCCGAACTGACCTACCTGGCGCTGAGCGCCGGCCTCTGCGCGATCCTGTGGGTGCCCTATGTGCTGGCGCGCGTGTTCGCATGGGGGCTGATGCCCGCCATGGGCTATCCGAAGGATCCGCCGGCGCTGCCGGACTGGGCGCAGCGCAGCTATCGCGCCCACATGAACATGGTCGAGAACCTGGCCGTGTTTGCGGCGCTGGTGCTGGTCGCAAAGCTGGCCGGCGTGACCGACGACATGGTCGGCCTCGGCGCGCTGCTGTTCTTCTGGGCCCGGGTCGCCCACGCGATCGTGTTCGTCGCCGGCATCCCGGTGCTGCGCACGCTCGCCTTCGTGGTGTCGTGGGTCGGCCTGCTGCTGATCTTCGTCGCCGTCATCGGCGCACCCGCCGCGGCCGGCTGAGCCGCCGGCGCCGTTCCTCTTCCGCGCCCGGCGTGGAAGAGGAACGGCCTCACACGTCCAGGTTCGCGACCTTCAGTGCATTGTCGCGGATGAAGTCGCGGCGCGGCTCGACCAGGTCGCCCATCAGCGTGGTGAACACCGCGTCGGCGTCGTCGGCGTGCTTCACCTCGACCCGCAGCAGGGTGCGCGCCTCCGGATCCAGCGTGGTTTCCCACAGCTGGTCGGCGTTCATCTCGCCCAGGCCCTTGAAGCGCTGGATCTTCAGCCCCTTGCGTCCCGCCGCCATTACCGTCTCGAACAGCGCGGTCGGGCCGCTGACGGCGGTCTCGTCCTCCTTGATCGCCAGCACCGCCGGCCGCGCGCCGAACAGCGCCTGCAGCTCGGCCGCGATCTCGTTCAGGCGGCGGGCCTCGCCGCTGCCGAACAGTTCCGGCGGCAGCGCGCAGCGCTGGTCCTCGCCGCGGAACCGCCGCGTGAAGACATAGCCCTCGCGCAGGTCGAACCGCCCCTGCCAGCCGCGGTCGTGTTCGGCCGCCTCCAGCCGGTCGAGCCGCCCGGCGACCTGCACGGCCGCTTCGGCCGCCCGGTCGGCGTCGTCGACGGTCTCGGGATGGAACAGCCCGCCGATCGCCGCCTGCTCGACCACCGCGGGATATCCGGTACGGCCGGCCAGCCCGCGGATCCAGCCATGGGCGCGCCGGGCCTGCTCGACCAGCGCGCGCAGGTCCTCGCCGGCCCGTTGCGCGCCGTCGGCGCCGGTCAACACCGCCCCGGCCAGCACGTTGTCGACCAGGAAGCGCTCCAGCTCGCGGTCGTTCTTCAGATAGCGCGCGCTGCCGCGCTCGCCGCGCTGGGCGCGGTAAAGCGGCGGCTGGGCGATGAAGATGTGGCCGGCGCGGATCAGGTCCGGCATCTGGCGATAGAAGAACGTCAGCAGCAGCGTGCGGATGTGGCTGCCGTCGACGTCCGCGTCGGTCATGATGACGATCTTGTGGTAGCGCAGCTTCGCCAGGTCGAAGTCGTCGCGGATCGAGGTGCCGAGCGCGGTGATCAGCGTGCCGATCTCCGCCGACGACAGCATCTTGTCGAGCCGGGCCCGCTCCACGTTCAGGATCTTGCCGCGCAGCGGCAGGATCGCCTGGAAGGCGCGGTCGCGGCCCTGCTTGGCCGAACCGCCGGCGGAATCGCCCTCGACCAGGAACAGCTCGGACTTGGCCGGGTCGCGTTCCTGGCAGTCGGCCAGCTTGCCGGGCAGCGAGGCAACGTCGAGCGCGGTCTTGCGCCGGGTCAGCTCGCGCGCCTTGCGCGCGGCCTCGCGCGCCGCCGCGGCCTCCGCCACCTTGGTCACGATCTTGCGGGCGTCGGCCGGGTGTTCCTCGAACCACTGGTTCAGCTTGTCGTTGACCACGGACTCGACCACCGGCCGCACCTCGGACGAGACCAGCTTGTCCTTGGTCTGCGACGAAAACTTCGGGTCGGGCACCTTGACCGACAGCACGCAGGTCAGGCCCTCGCGCGCGTCGTCGCCGGTCAGCGTCACCTTCTCCTTCTTCAGTACGCCGGAGGCGGTGGCGTAGCCGTTGATCTGGCGCGTCAGCGCGGCGCGGAACCCGGCCAGGTGGGTGCCGCCGTCGCGCTGCGGGATGTTGTTGGTGAAGCAGAGCACGGTCTCGTGATAGCCGTCGTTCCACTCCATCGCCGCCTCGACCGTGACCCCGTCGCGCTCCGCGGCGATCAGGATCGGCGTGTCGTGCAGCGCGACGCGGTTGCGGTCGAGGTAGCGCACATAGGCGGCGAGCCCGCCTTCGTACAGCAGCTCGACGGTGCGCGCCTGCGCCTCGCGCGCGTCGGTCAGCACCAGGCGGACGCCGGAATTGAGGAACGCCAGCTCGCGCAGCCGGTGCTCCAGCGTCTCGAAGTCGAAATCCGTGTTGGTGAACGTCAGCCGCGACGGCATGAACGTGATCTCGGTGCCGGTGCGCCGCTTGCCGCGCCGCTCGTCGATCGGCGCCTCGCCGACCTCCTGCAGCGGGCCCTCCGGGTCGCCGTGGCGGAAGCGCATCTCGTGGGCCCTGCCGCCGCGCCAGATGCGCAGGTGCAGCCACTCGGCCAGCGCGTTGACGACGGAGACGCCGACCCCGTGCAGACCGCCGGAGACCTTGTAGGAGTTCTGGTCGAACTTCCCGCCGGCGTGCAGCTGGGTCATGATCACCTCGGCCGCCGAAATCCCCTCCTCCTTGTGGATCTCGGTGGGAATGCCGCGGCCGTTGTCGCGCACGGTGACCGACCCGTCGGCGTTCAGCGTCACCTCGGTGACGTCGCAGTAGCCGGCGAGCGATTCGTCGATGGCGTTGTCGACCACCTCGTAGACCATGTGGTGCAGACCGGAGCCGTCGTCGGTGTCGCCGATGTACATGCCCGGCCGCTTGCGCACGGCGTCCAGCCCGCGCAGCACCTTGATGGAATCGGCGCCGTAGCCTGCCGACTCGTCCTGGTCCGGCGCCTGCTGCGGCGCGGGTTCCTGCTGCGTCATCGCCTGTCGTCCCGTCTGATTCGTCCGCTGCCGCCCGGTCAGGCGGCGCTCACCCGTCCGTCGCGAACGGAAAGAAATGTGGCCCGCCCGGCCAGGGCGGTGAAAAGGTCGCGGTCGGCGCCGGTCAGCCAGGCCTGGGCACCCAGCCCGGTCAGCTCGTCGAACAGCGCGGCGCGCCGCCGAGCATCCAGGTGCGCGGCGACCTCGTCCAGCAGCAACAGCGGCGGCAGGCCGTGGTCGGCGGCGATCAGCCGGGCATGGGCCAGCACGGTCGCGATCACCATCGCCTTCTGCTCGCCGGTGGAGCAGGCCTTCGCCTCCTCGCCCGAGCGCGGATGATGGGCGACGAGGTCGCTGCGGTGCGGGCCGACGCCGGCACCGCCATGGGCCGCGTCCTCGGGCCGCCCCGCCGCGAGCGCACCGCGCAGCCGATCCTCGACGACCAGCGCCGGCGCGTCCTCGAGCCAGGCTTCCAGGGTGCCGCTCAGCGCCAGCCGCGGCGCCAGGAACGGACCGGCGGCGTCCGCCAGCACCGCGGACAGGCGCGCGATCAGGTGGTGCCGGGCATGGCAGATGGCAATGCCGGCGGCGGCAAGCCGCTCCTCCAGCACGTCGAGCCAGCGCGGATCGGGCCGCGGCGCCGCCAGCAGGCGGGCCCGTTCGCGCAGCGCGTGCTCGTAGGCGGAGACGCGCCCGACATGCTCCGGGTCGTAGGCCCCGACCAGCCGGTCGAGAAACCGGCGACGGGTCGACGCTGCGTCGGCGAACAGGCGGTCGTGCTCGGGCGTCAGCCAGACCACGGCCAAATGGTCGGCCAGCGCCTGCTGGCTGCGCGCCGGCACGCCGTCGAGGCGGATCAGCCGGCGCTCGCCCTGGCCCTCGCCGGCACCCTCCCGCTCCGGATCGCGGCCGGTCCCGATCCGCACCCGGCCCTGGCTGCCGTCCAGCTCGGCGGAAACCGCCCAGGCCCGGCCGCCGTCGCGCCCGTCCGCCTCCGACAGCCGGCAGCGGCGCAGGCCGCGGCCCGGTGCCAGGAACGACAGCGCCTCGATCACGTTGGTCTTGCCGGCACCGTTCGGCCCGCTCAGCACCACCGGCGCAGCATCGACGCGGATATGGGTGTCGGCATGGTTGCGGAAGGCCGACAGGTCGAGCCGCAGCACGGCGGGCCGGCATGCAGTGGCCGCAACCGCGGCCGGCATGCGCTGCTGGCTGTCGTGTCCGGCCGGTGCCGCTTGCGCCATGCTCACCCTGGTCAGCCGATCCTGCTGCTCGCGTCGCCGCGCGTGCCTACGGCGCCCGGTCAGACGCGCATCGGCATCAGCACGTAGAGCGCGCTCGCATCCGCCGAGTCCTGCACGATCGTGGGCGAGGCGGCGTCGGCCATCGTGAACCGGGCCTCGGAGCCCTCGATCTGCTGGGCGATATCGAGCAGGTAGCGCGAATTGAAGCCGATCTCCAGCACGTCGTTGCGGCCGAAGGTGACCTCCAGCTCCTCGGTCGCCGTGCCGTTGTCCGGGCTCGACGCCGACAGCACCAACGCGGAATTGGACATGCTGAGCTTCACGCCGCGCGACTTCTCCGACGAGATGGTCGAGACCCGGTCGACCGCCTGCGCGAAGGCGGTGCAGTCGACCTCCATCGTCTTGTCGTTGTTGGCCGGGATCACGCGCTGGTAGTCGGGGAAGGTGCCGTCGATCAGCTTCGAGGTCACCTCCAGCGAGTCCACGGTGAAGCGGATGCGCGTCTCCGACAGCGCGACGCGGATCTCGTCGGCCACGTCGTCGATCAGCTTGCGCAACTCGTTGACCGTCTTGCGCGGGATGATCACGCCGGGCATGCCGGCCGCGCCCGACGGCAGCGGCATCTCCACCCGGGCCAGCCGGTGGCCGTCGGTCGCCACCGCCCGCAGCACGTCGAGATCGCCGGACTTGGCGGCGTGGAGATAGATGCCGTTCAGGTAGTAACGCGTCTCCTCGGTCGAGATCGCGAAGCGGGTCCGGTCGATCAGCCCGCGCAGGTCGGCGGCGCCGACCGCAAAGCCGTGCGGCAGGTCGCCGCTGGACAGCATCGGAAAATCCTCGGTCGGCAGGCAGGCGAGCGTGAATCGCGAGCGGCCGGCGGCCAGCGTGATCCGGTTGGCGTCGCCGGACTGGTCGAGCTCCACCTGCGCGCCGTCGGGCAGCTTGCGCACGATCTCGTAGAACGTGTGGGCCGGCACCGTGGTGGCGCCGGCTGCGCCGATGCTGGCCGGGACGGACTCGACGATGGACAGGTCCATGTCGGTCGCGGTCATCTTCAACAGGTCGTCGCGCGCCTCGATCAGCACGTTCGACAGGATCGGGATGGTGTTGCGGCGTTCCACCACGCTCTGGATGTGGGCCAGCGATCTCAACAGCGCGGCGCGTTCGATAACCAGCTTCATTGTGATTCCGCTTCGCCTCTCTTCCATCCCGCGGTGGCGTGGACGGGCCGTCCCCACCTTAATTGCGTCACCGTGACGGCACCAGCCCACCGTGCGCGCCGGGCCGGCGACGCGGGCCGGGCGGCCCGACGATCGCCGCGTTGCGGCGCGGTGTCCTGAGGGATCGCTCGCATGCGCGACTGGGCGGACGGACGCCGGCCCCGCGCCCCCAGACATGGGCGATGCGTAGCACAAGCGCGGCGCGAACCGCAGGGCCGCGCCGCGCTTGTGCCGCACAGTCGAATATCTATATCATAAGCCGCTGGAATCCCAAACGAAATGGCCGGGATTCCGCGGCCGCCGGCGCGACGGCGGCCAGACGCGGAGGTTGGGCGCGGATGGGTGCGGCGACGGGCCGTTCAGCTGCCTTCGAGGATGCGGCGCAGCCGCTCCACATCGTCGGCGAACGAGGCATCGACCAGGCATAGCTCCTCGACCCGGCGAACGGCGTGCATGACCGTGGTATGGTCGCGTCCGCCGAATTTCCGGCCGATTTCCGGCAGCGAGCGCTGGGTCAGCTGCTTGGCCAGGTACATCGCCACCTGCCGCGGCCGCGCCACCTGCCGCGCACGGCGGGCCGACATCATGTCGGCATATTTGACGTTGTAGTGCTCGGCCACCTTGCGCTGGATCTCCTCGATCGAGACCTTGCGGTCGTTGGCCCGCAGCAGGTCGCGCAGCAGCTCCGGCACCACGTCCAGCGTGATCTCGCGCCCGATCAGCGAGGCATGGGCGTCCAGCCGGTTGAGCGCGCCCTCGAGCTCGCGCACGTTGCCGGTGATGCGGTGGGCGATGAATTCCAGCACCTTCTCCGACACCGAGAAGTTCAGCCGCTCGGCCCGGGCCTGCAGGATGCCGAGCCTGAGCTCGTAGTCGGTGGGGTGGATGTCGGCCACCACGCCCCAGCCCAGCCGCGACTTCAGCCGCACCTCCATGCCGTCGAGGTCGGCCGGCGACTTGTCGGCCGACAGCACGATCTGCCGGTTCTCGTCGGCGAGCGCGTTGAAGGTGTGGAAGAACTCCTCCTGGGTGGAATCCTTGCCGCTGATGAACTGGACGTCGTCGATCATCAGCACGTCTGCAGTGCGCAGCTGCTGCTTGAACTCGACGGTGTCGCGATGGCGCAGCGCGGCGATGAAGCGGTACATGAAGTACTCCGCCGACATGTACAGCACCTTGCGCTGCGGGAAGCGCGCGCGCATCTCCCAAGCGATCGCGTGCATCAGGTGGGTCTTGCCCAGGCCGACGCCGCCATACAGGAACAGCGGGTTGAACGGCACCTGCTCGGCCTCGGCGACCCGCCGGGCGGCGGCATAGGCGAATTCGTTCGGCTTGCCGACCACGAAGGTCTCGAAGCGGCAACCCGGATCGAGCGACGCGCCCATCGGCTCGCCGTTGACGGCCTCGCGCGCGGCCGGGCGCCGGACGGCAGCGACGGCCCCGTTCGCGGTCCCATTCGGCGCGGCATCGGTCGCGGCGCCGGAAATGGCGTCATGCTCCGCGGCTTCGCCCGCGTCCTCCGTCTTCACCGACGGGCGCGGCGTCGGCCGCGCCACTACCTCGACGCTGACCGGGTAGCCGGCCTCGTCGCGGCAGTGCTGCCCGATCCGATCCAGGAAATGCGTCGCCACCCAGTCGCGCATGAACCGCGACGGTACGGCCAGCACCATGCCGCGGGGATGGGTTTCGATCAGCTCCAGCGGCTTCAGCCAGCTGCGGAACTCGCTCTCGCCGCATTCGGTGCGCATCCGGCCGCGAACGCGCGCCCACACCATTTCAAGGGACAAGCCGCCATCTGCCATCGCCGTTACCAACCTTCTTCTGGCGGCGCTGGGGGTTGCCGCCAAGCCCGTCGCGAGCATCCTGCCGCCTGCGACCGGCCGGGTTATTGATTGCCGTGCCCCCACCCGGGCAAAGCAATAGCGTCAACGGCCGCGCGCCGGCGCGACCGCCTTTCGGCATCCGTTAAGTCAAATGCCGAAAAAATCCGAATATTCGGGACCTGTACCTGAGGCGATTTCTGTTGGGACGATCCGAACAAAGAACATTGTCTTAATCGCACCCCCTCGAACTGCTTCTTTTTTTGTGCCTCGGCTGAGCACGACCAATGTAGCCCATGCCAATCGCGCTCGCAATAGCCGCCTGCTCGGGGTCGCGAAAAAAAGACGGCTGCGTTGCAAAATGATTGCAGTGCGGGAAATGGGGGATGCGAGCATTCGCATCAACAACAATGACGCCAATCACTTAGACGGCGTCATTGAACATTGTCGCTAGGCTTCGGTGACTGTCACAAAGTCGTCCGCTAACCTGCGCTCGTCACATCCGGTTTTCGGTCGATCGCGGCACGCCCGGGGCGGGCGGCCGCAACTCAGGCGCCCATCGCGTTGATGCGGCGGGCCAGTCCCGAAATCCTACGCGCGGCGGTATTGCGGTGCAAGACGCCTTTGATCACCCCGCGCTGCACCTCCGGCTCGACGATGTCGAACGCGGCGCGCGCGGCGGCGGCGTCGCCGGACGCGATCGCGGCCTCGACCTTGCGGATGAAGGTGCGAATACGGCTGACGCGATTGCGGTTGATGGTCGTGCGCCGCTCGGCGCGGCGAATGCGTTTGCGCGCGGATTTGTGGTGCGCCATTCCCAGGTCCTGATCGAAGGGCTTCCGTCTTGAAGAGGGCGGTTCCTAGCGCCGACCCCGGCGCGAGTCAAGCCATCAATGCCACGGCCGCATGGCGCGGCCGGCAATCAGCGGTGCTTGAAGTGGGGCTGGCGCTTCTCGACAAAGGCGGCCATGCCTTCCTTCTGGTCCTCGGTCGAGAACGCAGCATGGAACAGCCGCCGCTCGAACCGCACGCCCTCGGCCAGGGTCGTCTCATAGGCCCGGTTGACAGCTTCCTTCGCCATCATCGCCGACGGCAGCGACATCTCGGCGATCCGCGTCGCGGTCTTCACCGCTTCGTCGACCAGCTGGTCCAGCGGCAGGATCCGGCTGACCAGGCCGGCCCGCTCGGCCTCCTCGGCGTCCATCATCCGGCCGGTCAGGATCATTTCCATCGCCTTCGACTTGCCGACGAAACGCGTCAGCCGCTGCGAGCCGCCGGCACCCGGCAAGATGCCGATGGTGATCTCCGGCTGGCCGAACTTGGCGTTGTCTGCGGCAAGGATGAAATCGCACATCATCGCGATCTCGCAGCCCCCGCCCAGCGCATAGCCGGCCACCGCGGCGATGACCGGCTTGCGGCAGGTCACGATGCGCTCCCAGTCGGCGGTGACGAAATCCTCGCAATAGGCCTCGACGAAGGTCTTCTCGGCCATCTCCTTGATGTCGGCGCCGGCGCAGAATGCCTTCTCGCTGCCGGTCAGCACGACGGCGCCGATGTCCGGGTTCGCCTCCAGCGCATCCAGGGCGCTGCCCAGCTCGCGCACCAGGCCGGCGCACAGCGCATTCAGGGCCTTGGGCCGGTTCAGCCGGATGATGCCGACGCGGTCGCGCAGTTCCAGTTCGATGAACTCATAGGCCATGGCGGCTCTCCCGGTCGGTGCTGTGGGTACCTGTCGGCGGGCGCGGCGGCAGGGGCCGCCATCCCGGTCGCTCCGCGCGCCGGCCCCTGCCGGCCGGCGGGTCCGCGCGAGCGGTGGCGTGACTACATCATCTCTGCCGGGTCGAACAGAAGAAAGTCGACCGGCCCTGCTGCACGACGCGCTGCACCGCGCAGCGCTTGCGCGCCGCCGCGCAGGCGGGGCACGCCGCGCCCTCGCGGTCGTAGACGGCGAAGCGGTGCTGGAAATAGCCGAGCTCGCCGCTGGTCTGGACATAGTCGCGCAGCGACGACCCGCCGGCGGCGATCGCCTCGTCGAGCACCATGCGGATCGCGTCGACCAGCCGCACCAGCTCGCCGCCGCCGAGCGACCCGGCCGGGCGCAACGGCGAGATGCCGGCCCGGTACAGCGCCTCGCAGACATAGATGTTGCCGAGGCCGGCAACATTGCGCTGGTCGAGCAACGCCGCCTTGATCGCGGTGGCGCGGCCGGCCAGCCGCTCGGCCAGGTGGCCGGCGCTGAATCCGTTGCCGAGCGGCTCCGGCCCCAACGCGGCCAGGTGCGGGTGCTGCGCCAGCCCGTCGCCGTCGGACAGCGAGAAATAGCCGAATCGGCGCGGGTCGTTGAACCGCACCTCCACCCCGCCCTCGGCGCGGAAGATCAGGTGGTCGTGGGTCGCCGCGGCCGGATGCGGCGGCGTCGACACCACCATCCGGCCCGACATGCCGAGATGGCCGACGACGACCGCGCCGTCGTCCATGTGCCACAGCATGTATTTGGCGCGCCGGTCGATCGCCGCGATCCGGCGGCCGCGCAGCCGGGCGGCGAAGCGCGCCGGCAACGGGAAGCGCAGGTCGCGCCGGCGCACGGTCACGTCCTCCAGCCGCCGGCCGCCGATCGCGGCCCGCAGGCCGCGGCACACGGTTTCCACCTCGGGCAGCTCCGGCATGGCCGCGGTTGTAGCAGCCCGCAGGACGGTACGCTATGGTCGCCGCGCCCTGCCGCCCCCGCCCCGGGGCGCCACATCGAGGCTAAGGGAACCGATGGACGACAGCCAGGCCGATACGACCGGCGATGCCGGCGCGACCCGCCCCTTCGGCTATCGCGACGTGGCGCCGGCCGAGAAGACGCGGCTGGTGCGGGCGGTGTTCGATTCGGTGGCGCCGCGCTACGACCTGATGAACGACCTGATGAGCGGCGGCGTGCATCGGCTGTGGAAGAACGCCTTCGTCGCCCAGGTCGCGCCGCGGCCCGGCCAGCTGTGCCTGGACGTCGCCGGCGGCACCGGCGACATCGCCTTCCGCGTCGCCCGCGGCGGCGCCGACGTCGTCGTCTGCGACATCAACGCCAGCATGCTGTCGGTCGGCCGCGACCGTGCGCTCGACCGCGGGCTGGTCAACCTGGACGGTCGCCTGGCCTGGGTCTGCGGCGCCGCCGAGGCCCTGCCTTTGGCCGACCGCTCGGTCGACCTCTATACGATCGCGTTCGGCCTGCGCAACGTGACCGACATCGCCGCGGCGCTGGCCGAGGCGCGGCGCGTGCTCCGTCCCGGCGGGCGCTTCTTCTGCCTGGAATTCAGCCATGTGCGGCTGGCCCCGCTGCGCCGCGCCTATGACGCCTATTCCTTCGGCGTGCTGCCGCGGCTGGGCGCGCTGGTCGCGCGCGACACCGAGTCCTACCGCTACCTCGCCGAGAGCATCCGCCGCTTCCCCGACCAGGAGACGCTGCTCGGGCTGATGGCCGAGGCGGGGCTCGGCCGCGGCCGCTGCCGCAACCTGTCGGGCGGGATCGCGGCGATCCACAGCGCATGGCGGCTGTGAGCCGGCAGGGCTTGCGCGACGGCCGCTGATGTTCCGGACGACCCGCAACGTCTTCCGCCTTCTGCGCATCGCCGGCACGCTGGCCCGGCACGACGCGCTGTTCCCGCTGGAGCAGCTGGGCATCGCGCCCGGCCTGGTCTGGGTCGCCCGCAAGCTGTTCGCCAGCCGCAGCGTCCGCGGCCGGCCCGGCGAGCGGCTGGCGCTGGCCTGCCAGACGCTGGGACCCTCGTTCATCAAGCTGGGCCAGGCGCTGTCGGTGCGCTCCGACCTGATCGGCGAGGACATCGCCGCCGACCTGATCCAGCTGCAGGACCGGCTGCCCGCCTTTCCGGGCACGGTCGCGCGGGCCATCGTCGCCCGCGAGCTCGGCCGGCCGGTGGACGAGGTGTTCCGCCGCTTCGACGACGTACCGGTCGCCGCCGCATCGATCGCCCAGGTCCACTTCGCCGAGACCACTGACGGCGAGCCGGTCGCGGTCAAGGTGCTGCGGCCGACGGTGGAGCGCGAGATCGCGCGGGACCTCGACCTGATGTTCTGGATCGCCGAGCTGGTGGAACGGACCCAGCCGCGACTGCGGCGGCTGAAACCGCTGGAGGTCGCGCGCACCTTCGAGGCCACGGTCAAGATCGAGATGGACCTGCGGATGGAGGCCGCCGCCGCCGATGAGCTGGGCATGAACTTCAAGGACGACCCTGGCTATCGCACGCCGCGGGTCGACTGGGACCGGACCGCGCGCCGGGTGCTGACCATGGAGCGGGTGATGGGCGTGCGCATCGACGATCGCGAGGCGCTGATCGCCGCCGGCCACGACCCCAGCGCGGTGCTGCAGAAATCCGCCGAGAGCTTCTTCTTCCAGGTGTTCCGCGACGGCTTCTTCCATGCCGACATGCACGGCGGCAACGCCTTCGTCACCGCCGACGGCACCGTCGTGCCGATCGACTTCGGCATCATGGGCCGGCTGGCCCGCAAGGACCGGGTCTACCTCGCCGAGCTGCTGGTCGCCTTCCTGCGGGCCGACTACTACGGCGTCGCGGAGGTGCAATGGCGGGCCGGCTACGTGCCGCCCGACGCCGACGTCGAGCTGTTCGCCCAGGCCTGCCGCTCGATCGGCGCGCCGATCTTCGGCAAGCCGACCCGAGATCTCGCTCGCCCGCGTGCTCGGCCAGCTGTTCCAGGTCGCCCGCACCTTCCGCATGGAGGTGCAGCCGCAGCTGCTGCTGCTGCAGAAGACCATGCTGATGGCCGAGGGCATGGGTCTGGCGCTGAACCGCCAGGTCAACATCTGGGAGATGGCCAGACCGCTGATCGAGGGCTGGATGCGCGACGCTTTCGGGCCCGAGGCGCGGGCCGCCGAGGCCCTGCGCGATGCGCTGGATGCGGCCCGCGCGGTGCCGCGGCTGATCGGCAGCGCCGCCTCGCTGGTCGACGACACCGCCGCCAGCGGCCTGCGGCTCCACCCTGAGACCGTGCGGGCGCTGGCGTCCGCCTCGGCCGGACAGCGGATGCGCTGGCTGGTTCCCTTCCTGCTCGGCGCGGCCACCGCGCTTAGTGTCATTGCGGTTGTCGTTGCGCTGATTTCCATGCAATAAGCGCGAATTCCACAGCGTTTCACATGGCGCGTTTGCCATGATTCACCTATTATTGGTGCATACTGTGGTATTTCGACACGCGGCGTCCATCGATGGCCGGGCGCGACGCTGACGGAGCGGGCATGGCTGCGGATCGCCGCGTGCTAGTGATTATTGGCGGAGGTGTCGCCGCCTACAAGGCGCTGGAGACGATCAGGCTGCTGCGCCGGGCGGACATCGGGGTCCGCGTCGTGCTGACGCAGGCGGCCTGCGAGTTCGTGACGCCGCTGTCGGCTTCGGCGCTGAGCGGCGAGAAGGCGTTCCTGCCCCTGTTCGACCTCGGCGACGAGGCGGAGATGGGCCATATCGAGCTCTCCCGCGCGGCCGACCTGATCCTGGTGGTGCCGGCCACCGCCGACCTGCTCGCCAAGATGGCCGCCGGCCTGGCCGACGACCTCGCCTCCACCCTGCTGCTGGCCACCGACGCCCCGGTGATGGCGGCGCCGGCCATGAACGTGCGGATGTGGCAGCATCCCGCCACCCAGGCCAACGTGGCCGCGCTGAAGGGGCGCGGGGTGCGCTTCGCCGGGCCGGTCGACGGCGAGATGGCGTGCGGCGAGTTCGGTCCCGGCCGGATGGCCGAGCCGAGCGACATCGCCGATGCGGTAGCCATGTTCCTGCACCTGTTCCCGGCGAAGACCGGCGACCCGTGGTCGGTCGCGCGCGACACGCTGCGCGGGCGCCGGGCGCTGGTGACCAGCGGTCCGACCCATGAGCCGCTCGATCCGGTGCGCTATCTCGCCAACCGCTCGTCCGGACGGCAGGGCCACGCAATCGCCGCCGCGCTGGCGGGGCTGGGTGCCGAGGTCACGCTGGTCAGCGGCCCGACCGCGCTGTCGCCGCCGCTCGGCGTGCACACCGTGGCCGTCGAGACCGCGGTGGAGATGCGCGATGCCAGCCGCAGGGCCCTGCCCTGCGATGTCGCCGTGATGGCGGCCGCCGTCGCCGACTGGCGGCCGGATGCAATAGCTGAACAAAAGATAAAGAAGAACGACGGCACGACACCGACGATCCAGCTAACGACGAATCCCGATATTCTGGCCGAGATCAGCCGCTTGAAAAAAAAACGTCCCGACCTGGTGATCGGATTCGCGGCCGAGACCGTAGACCTAAGCACAAACGCCAACCGTAAATGGGCCTCGAAGGGGTGCGACTGGATTCTGGCCAACGACGTGTCGCCGGCGAGCGGCACCTTCGGCGGACGCCGCAACCGGGTCACCGTCATCGACGGCGGCACGCCGGAGGTGTGGCCGGAGATGGACAAGGCCGCCGTTGCGGCCGCGCTGGCCCATCGGATCGCCAGGCACTTCGCGGCGGGGAGCGGCGCATGAGCGCGCCCGCGGCCATCGCGGTGGTCCAGCTCGACCATGCCCGCGACCTGCCGTTGCCCGCCTATGCGACCGACGGCAGCGCTGGCGTCGACCTGACGGCGGCGGTCGCCGAGCCGGTCACTCTGGCGCCCGGCGCGCGCGCGCTGGTGCCCACCGGGCTGACCATCGCGCTGCCCGCCGACCACGAGGCCCAGGTCAGGCCCCGCTCGGGCCTGGCCCTCAAGCACGGCATCACCGTGTTGAACAGCCCCGGCACGATCGACGCCGACTATCGCGGCGAGGTCGCGGTGATCCTGTTCAATGCGGGAACCGAGCCGTTCGTCGTCTCCCGGGGCATGCGCATCGCTCAGATGGTGGTGGCCCCGGTCAGCCGGCTGCAGTGGCAGCGCGTCGAAGCGCTGCCCGCCAGCGGTCGCAGCACCGGCGGATTCGGATCCACTGGCGACCGTATATGACCTTTTTGTGTACCATTTGGTGAACCGGTTAACCCAGCCATGTTGAAGACTCCCCGCAAGCTGCTCTGTGCCTATGAAGCCGTGGTCGACATCGCCCTGCGCGCCGGCCCCAATCCGGTCCAGAGCGCCGAACTGACCGAGCGGCAGGGCATCCCGCGCCGCTATCTGGAACAGGTGCTGCAGCGCCTGGTCCGTGCCAAGATCCTGGTCGGCGTGCGCGGTCCGCGCGGCGGCTATCGCCTCGCGCGCGAGCGTCGCCGCATCACGCTCGGCGAGATCACGCGCGTCCTCGCCGACATCGACGACGGCGATGTCGGGTTCGGCCAGGGCGAGCATTCGCCGATGTCGCAGAACGTCATCATCCCGCTTTGGGAAAAGATGCAGGACGCGCTGCTGGGCGAGCTCGACGAGATCACGATCGAGGACCTCTGCGCCCAGGCCCGCACCAGCGGCGTCGCCAGCAACGCGCAGGTCGCCGACTACGCCATCTGAGCCGCCGACGGCGCGGCCCGGCCGCGCCGTCGGCGACCGCCTGCTTGCCTGCTCGACCCCCGGCAAACATTTGCTATGGTGTGTCGCGCATATTCGCAGGAGGAGACGACGATGGCACCAGCCGATATTGCCAGCCATTTCGCCGCGCCGCGCGGCCGGATCTACGACAGTTTCCTGGCAACGATCGGCGGCACGCCGCTGGTGCGCCTGCCGCGGCTGGCCGCGGCCGAATCGCTGAAGTCCGACCTGCTCGCCAAGCTGGAGTTCTTCAACCCGCTGGCCTCGGTCAAGGACCGCATCGGCCTGGCGATGATCGACGCCATGGAGAAGGCGGGCCGGATCGCGCCGGGCAGGACCACCCTGATCGAGCCGACCAGCGGCAACACCGGCATCGCTCTGGCCTTCGTCGCCGCCGCGCGCGGCTACAAACTGATCCTGGTAATGCCCGAGACGATGTCGATCGAGCGGCGCAAGATGCTGGCGCTGCTCGGCGCCGAGCTGGTGCTGACCGAGGGCGCCAAGGGCATGCGCGGCGCCATCGACAAGGCGAACGAGATGCTGGCCGCGACGGCCGACGCCGTCATCCCGCAGCAGTTCGAGAACCCGGCCAACCCGGAGGTGCACCGCCACACCACCGCCGAGGAGATCTGGGCCGACACCGATGGCAAGGTCGACGTCGTGGTCAGCGGCATCGGCACCGGCGGCACCATCACCGGCGTCGGCGAGGTGCTGAAGGCCCGCAAGCCCTCGGTGCGCGTGGTCGCGGTGGAGCCGGAGGACAGCCCGGTGCTGTCCGGCGGGGCGCCGGGACCGCACAAGATCCAGGGCATCGGCGCCGGCTTCGTGCCGAAGATCCTCAACACCTCGGTCTATGACGAGATCGTCCAGGTCGCCAATGAATCCGCCTTTGCCATGGCCCGGCGCATCGCCAGGCTGGAAGGCCTGCCGGTCGGCATCTCGTCGGGCGCGGCGCTGGTCGCCGGGCTGGAAGTCGCCAAGCGGCCGGACATGGCAGGCAAGCAGATCGTAGTGGTGATCCCGTCGTTCGCCGAGCGCTATCTCTCCACCGCCCTGTTCGAGGGGCTCGGCTTCTGAGCCGCGGCCGGTCCGGCGCATGGTCGAGCTGACCGACGCCCAGTTCGAGCGCTACGCCCGCCACCTGATTCTCGACGAGGTCGGCGAAGCGGGACAGGCGCGCCTGCTCGGCGCGCGCGTCGCCCTGATCGGCGCCGGCGGGCTCGGCGCGCCGGCGGCGCTCTATCTTGCTGCGGCCGGCATCGGCCGGCTGACGCTGATCGACGACGATGCGGTCGAATTGTCGAACCTGCAGCGGCAGGTGATCCACGCCACGGCGATGGTCGGCCGGCCGAAGACCGAGAGCGCGGCCGCCACCCTGGCGGCGGTGAACCCCGACATCGCGGTCGCCCAGGACCGCCGCCGGCTGACCGCGGACAACGCCGCCGACCTGCTCGCGGGCCACGACGTCGTGCTGGACGGCAGCGACAATTTCGCGACGCGCTATGCCGCCAACGACGCCTGTTTCCGGCTTGGCATTCCGCTGGTGTCCGGTGCGTTGCTGCGGTTCGAGGCCCAGGTCGGCCTGTTCCAGGCCCATCTCGGCCCGCCGCATCCGTGCTATCGCTGCCTGTTCCCGGCGCCGCCGCCGGCGGACCTGGTGCCGCGCTGCGACCAGGCCGGCATCCTCGGCGCGGTCGCCGGCGTCGCCGGCACCATCATGGCGGTCGAGACGCTGAAGCTGCTGCTCGGCCTGGGCGACGATCTGTCGGGCCGGCTACTGCTCTACGACGCGCTCGGCCCGACATTCACGACCATGCGCGCCGGCCGCGACCCGCAGTGCAGCCTGTGCGCCGGCGCGGGAGCGGGACCGGTCAGCAGCCCGGCGGCGTGACCGCCGCGACGGTCGGGCCGCGCACCACGTCGGGGCTGCGCCCGCCGCGGATCACCACCACCTGCCAGCCGCCGCCGACCGGGCAGTCCTTCGCCCCGGCCACCGCCGTGCCGTCGAGGCCCAGCGTCGGATCGGCGCCGGCCGCCGGTTCAAGCGCCTCCAGCGCCAGCCGCGACGGTGACGGTGCGTCGAAATCCGGGTGCGGATTGAGAATCACCTGGCCTTGCGGCGCGACCCTGACGAACGGGTGGGCGAAGTCGTCCGCCGGCAACGGCTCCGTCGCCCATGCCGGCGGCGCGAAAGCGACGCCGATCGTTACGGCCAGCAGCCGCCATCCTTGCCGAAGACCCGAAGTCCGGACCATCGCTTCCCCCCGCGATCGCTCCCCTCTGCGCGCAGTCTAGGCGCGCCGGCGCGCCGCGACAATCGGCTTCGCCGGTCAGAACTCGGTGGCGAGAACCCGGTCGGGCGGGGTGTGGCCGTCGGCGAAGCTCTGGATGTTGAGCACGACGCGCTCGCCCATGGCGACCCGACCCTCGATGGTCGCCGACCCCATGTGCGGCAGCAGCACCACATTGCCCAGCTGCAGGAGCCGCGGGTTGACCGCCGGTTCGTGCTCGAACACGTCGAGGCCGGCGCCGGCCAGCTCTCCGGCCGCCAGCCGCTCCACCAGCGCGTCCTCGTCAATCACCTCGCCGCGCGAGGTGTTGACCAGATAGGCGTGCGGTGCCAGCAGCGCCAGCCGGCGCGCGTTGAGCAGGTGATAGGTGGCCGGCGTGCGCGGACAGTTGACCGAGACGATGTCGACATGCCCCAGCATCTGGTCGAGGCTGGACCAGTAGGTCGCCTCCAGCTCCGCCTCGGTGTCCGGATGAACGCGGTTGCGGTTGTGATAGTGGATGGCGAGGCCGAAGCCGCGTGCCCGCCGCGCCACCGCCTGGCCGATCCGGCCCATGCCGACGATGCCCAGCCGTTTGCCGGTGATGCGGCGGCCCAGCATCGTCGTCGGGCCCCAGCCGGTCCACTGGCCGGCGCGGATCAGCCGCTCGCCCTCGGTCAGCCGCCGCGGCACCGCCAGGATCAGCGCCATGGTCATGTCGGCGGTATCGTCGGTCAGCACGCCGGGCGTGTTGGTGACCGTGATCCGGCGCGCCTTGGCCGCGGCCAGATCGATATGGTCGACGCCGGTTCCGAACGAGGCGATCAGCTTGAGGTCGGGGCCGGCGGCGGCCAGCGCGGCGGCATCGATCCGGTCGGTGACGGTCGGCACCAGCACCTCGGCCTGCGCCATCGCCGCGGCGAGTTCGGCCGGCGCGAGCGGATGGTCGTCGCCGTTCAGCCGCGCGTCGAACAGCTCCATCAACCGGGTCTCGATGATCTCCGGCAGTTTGCGGGTGACGTGCACCTTCAGGCTGCGATGCGTCATCGGCTGGCGCTGGCTCCGGGCGCGGCTGCTGCCAAGCGGTTAGCAAGCCGCTCCCGCGATGTCCAGCCGGCTCGCGCCGGTTGACCCCGTCCGGCCTGCGGTGCACATGGATGGACCGCAGACGACCCCCGTCCGCGAGTCGACACCCGCCCGCCCGCCGGGTGCCGTGCGACGCCGCGGCGCCGCGACAGGCATGCACGATGGCGGATCCGACGCCCGACCCGACCAGCGACCAGACGGTCCCGTTTCGCCGGCGCCTGATCAAGGGCGGAATCCTGATCCTGTTCGCGCTGCTGCTGGCGCTGGCCGCCTTCCTGCGCGACCGGCCGGCCCATGCCGATTCCGACCTGCCGGTGCCGCGCTTCGTGTCGATCAAGTCGAGCCCGGCCAATGTCCGCCGCGGCCCCGGCCGCGACCATGAGATCCTGTGGGTCTATCGCCAGGCGCCGCTGCCGGTCGAGATCATCGCCGAGCACCAGGACTGGCGCCGCATCCGCGACTGGGACGGCGACGAGGGCTGGATCTATCAGGCGCTGCTGTCCAGCCGCCGCAGCGTGATCGTGACCGGACAGACCGCCACCTTGCGCGCCGCGCCCGACCCCGCGGCCGCCGCGGTGGCGCTGGCCGAGCCCGGCGTGGTCGCCAACCTGGTGCGGTGCGACGGCGACTGGTGCGAGGTCGAGGCGGACGGCCGCGACGGCTGGGTCACACGCGACGCCGTGTGGGGCGTCTATCCGGACGAGGCGGTCGGCAACGACTGACCGCGTGGCAATTGCCACGCCGCCGCGTGAGCGGCCGTGGCATTGGGCTGCCGCCCGAAGCGCCGCCGGACTCGATGGCGCGCAGCCGACGGCCGGACCGACCAGGGGGGATTCGCAATGAAGCGCATGGGCAGCGCCGCAGCACTGGCGGCGGCGGTTTCCGTCTCCGCGGCAGCCGCCGCCGAGCCGCTGAAGGTCGGCTTCGTCTATCTGGGGCCGATCAGCGACCATGGCTGGACCTACCAGCACGAACAGGGCCGCCTGGCGGTCGAGGCGCATTTCGGCGCCGCGGTCGAGACCACCTATGTCGAGAACGTGGCCGACGGCGCCGACTCCGAGCGCGTGATCCGCAACCTGGCCGCCGGCGGATACGACATCGTCTTCGCCACCTCGTTCGGCTACATGAACGGCGCGCTCGCCGTGGCCGAGGCCTATCCCGGCGTGGTGATCGAGCATGCCACCGGCTACAAACGCGCCGCCAACATGGGCACCTACATGGCGGCCAGCCACGAGGGGCGCTATGTCGCCGGCTTCGTCGCCGGCCACGTCACCGAGACCGGCCTGGTCGGCTACATCGCGTCCTTTCCGATCCCCGAGGTGATCCGCGACATCAACGCGGTGATGCTGGGGCTGCAGGCGTCCAACCCCGACGCGCGGCTGCAGGTCATCTGGCTCAACACCTGGTTCGACCCGGGCAAGGAACGCGAGGCGGCCGATGCGCTGATCGCCCAGGGGGTCGACGTGCTGATGCAGCATACCGACAGCGCGGCACCGATGCAGGCAGCGGAAGAGGCCGGCGTCCACGCGATCGGCTATGCCTCGGACATGTCGCAGTTCGGGCCGCATGCACATCTGCTGTCGGTGATCAACAATTGGGCGCCGTTCTATGTCGACGTCGTCCAGGACGTGATGGACGGCACCTGGCAGTCGCAGGACTTCTGGGGCGGGATCAGCGACGACGTGGTGGCGGTGCGCGGGCTCAACGAGGCCTTACCGGCCGACGTCCGCGCAGAGGCCGAGGCGATCGTCGCCTCGATGGCGGACGACAGCTTCCATCCGTTCACCGGTCCGCTGTACGACCAGCGGGGGGCGGAACGCGTCGCGGCCGGTCACGTGATGAGCGATGCCGAGCTGGCGGCGATGGACTGGTTCGTCCGCGGGATCGAGCAGCCGCTGCCCTAGCGGACAGGGGCGCTGCAGCCGCGCCGCGTGACGAAACAGGTGCATCGCTGGCGCGCTTGTTGCACATTCTCGTGCAACCGGCACCGCCGCGATCGGGCGGGGACGATGCCGGAGCCACGCACCCAGAGGGGGACTCGGATGGAGAGCATGATTCGCACCGCGCTCGGGCTGGCATTCGCCACCGCGCTGGCCGGCACCGCGCTGGCCGACGACCCGATGAAGGTCGGTTTCGTCTATGTCGGACCGGTCGGCGACTTCGGCTGGTCCTACCAGCACGACCAGGGCCGTCTGGCCGTGCAGGAGCACTTCGGCGATGCGGTCGAGACCACCTTCGTCGAGAACGTCAGCGAAGGCGCCGACGCCGAACGCGTGATCCGCAACCTGGCGGCGAGCGGCCACAAGCTGATCTTCACAACGTCGTTCGGCTTCATGAACCCCACCGCCGCGGTGGCGCAGCAGTTCCCCGACGTGATCTTCGAGCACGCCACCGGTTACAAGCGGGCCGACAACCTGGGCACCTACCTGTCGCTGACCTACGAGGGCCGCTACGTCTCCGGCTATACCGCGGCCAGCGTCACCCAGACCGGCGTGGTCGGCTACATCGGATCCTTCCCGATCCCGGAAGTGATCCGCGACATCAACTCGGTCATGCTGGGCATGCAGTCGGTCAACCCCGACGCCGAGCTCAAGGTGGTCTGGGTCAACACCTGGTACGATCCCGGCAAGGAGCGCGAGGCGGCCGAGGCGCTGATGAACCAGGGCGCCGACGTGATCATCCAGCACACCGACAGCCCGGCGGCGATGCAGGCGGCCGAGGAAGCCGGCATCCGCGCGGTCGGGCAGGCATCTGACATGTCGCAGTTCGGCCCGAACGCTCACCTTTTCTCGGTGGTCGACGAATGGGGTGGCTTCTACATCGACACCGTGCAGGCGGTGATGGACGGCACCTGGCAGTCCGAGGACGTCTGGGGCGGCATCGGCGACGGCATGATCGTCGTGGCCGCGGTCAACGACAACCTGCCAGACGACGTCAAGGCCGGCATCGCCGACCTGGTGACCCGCATCGGCGACGGCAGCTTCCACCCGTTCACCGGGCCGATCTACGACCAGGAGGGCGTGGAGAGGATCGCGGCCGGCGAGGTGATAGCCAACGAGGAGCTGGCCGGCATGGACTGGTACGTCCAGGGCGTCGGCGACACGCTGCCCTGACCCGCATGCGCGCCCGGTGGACGCCGAGCGTCCGCCGGGCCCTCGCGACGAGCCGACGGCCATGCCCTGCAACGACCCGGTGATCCTGAACCTGTGGCACGTGCTGGCGGCGGTGGAAGACATTCCCGCCGCCGGCGCCGAGACCGTGTTGCTGGACGAGCGGCTCGGATACCGCCTCGACGCCGGTGCGCCGCGGGTGTGGCGCACGGCGTCACCGGGCGCGGCCCTGCCGGCGCAGCTGGCGTTCGGCTATCTGTGGACCGTTCTCGGCGCTGAGCCGCAGCCGCTGTTCGACATCCCGGAGATGGACGAGCCCGACCGGCGCAACGTCCACACCGGTACCATCGGCGTTGCCGTGTCGGCGCCGCGCGCGGTCGAGAATTTTCTCGACATGGGCCACTTCCCGTTCGTCCACACCGACATCCTCGGCGTCGAGCCGCACACCGAGGTTCTGGACTACCGCATCGTGGCGGACGCGGCGGAGGTACGGGCCGTCGATTGCGAGTTCTGGCAGCCGCAGGCGGCGGCCAATTCGCTGGGCGGGGCCAAGACCGAGTACATCTACCGCGTGCCGCACCCCTATTGCTCGGTGCTGTACAAGACGTCGGGGCGGGACCGGACCCGCAACGACATCGTGGCGCTGCTGGGCCAGCCTGTCGGCGAGGAACGGGTGCGCGCCCACCTGCTGATGTCGGTGATCGACGACGTCAGCTCGGACACCGACATCCGCGCCTTCCAGCAGACCATTTTCGGCCAGGACAAGCCGATCCTGGAGAACCAGCTGCCGAAGCGGCTGCCACTGGACCCGCGGGCCGAAACGCCGCTCCGTTCCGACCGCACCTCGGTCGCCTACCGGCGCTGGCTTGCCGAGCGGGGCGTGCGCTACGGCGTGATCCCCGCTGCCGCGGCATGACGGCGACACGCCCCGTGCGGGCCGCGGGCCCCGGTACCTGGTACCCGGTCTGCGCCGGCCATGACCTGCCTTTCCGCCATGTGTTCCACGGCCAGCTGCTGGGCCAGGAGCTGGCGGTATGGCGAGCCGACGACGGCCACGTCAATGTGTGGGAGAACCGCTGCCCGCATCGCGGCGTCAGGCTGTCGATCGGCGGCAACGACGGTGCCGAGCTGAAGTGCGCCTATCACGGCTGGCGCTTCGCCAGCCGCAGCGGCGGCTGCACCTACGTGCCCTCCCATCCCGGCGAGGCGCCTTCGGCCACGCTGTGCGCGCGGCGCTTTCCGGCCGTCGAGCGCCACGGCCTGATCTGGACCACCTTCGCAGGCGACGGCGACCTGCCGCGCCTCGACGGCGTGCCGCACGATGCACTCGCCCTGCGCGGCATCGCGGTCGACGCGCCGTCGGCGGCGGTCGAAGCCGCGCTTGCCGGGTTCGACGCGACAATCCGCTGCTTCGTGCAGCCGGTCGATGCCGGGCGATGCACCGTGCGCGGCGTGTTCCTCGCCCGGCCGGCCGACGCGGTCGGCGCGTTGCGGGCGGCCATCGCCCGACTGACCGCGCTGCGCGACCGACTGGAAGCCGCGGCCGCCGGCGCCGCGGTCGCGGCGGAATCGGTCCCGGCCGCCGTTGCGACGCCGGCTCCGGCACGGCCGCGCAGCCTGGCGATGCGGGTCGTGGCCAAGGATGCGGCCGGCGAGGGCATCGTCGCGCTGCGGCTCGAGCCCGTCGACGGTGCAGACCTGCCGGCCTTCCAGCCGGGCGCCCATGTCGACCTGCACCTGCCCGGCGGCCTGGTCCGGCAGTACTCGCTGACCAACGGGCCGGAGGACGTCACCGGCTATGCGCTGGCTGTGAAGCTGGAGGCCGACGGGCGCGGCGGTTCCCGCACCGTGCACGAGCGGATCGGCGTCGGCGACGTGCTGACCGCGTCCGCGCCGCACAACAACTTCACCCTGCGCCGCGACACCGACGAGACCCTGCTGATCGCCGGCGGCATCGGCGTGACGCCGCTGGTCGCGATGGCCAAGGCGCTGGCCCGCATGCGGCTCGGCTGTGCCTTCCACGTCTTCGCCCGTTCGGCCGCCCATCTGCCGCTGGCGCAACACCTGGCTGCGCTCCGTGCCGAAACCCATCTCGGCCTCGATGCGGCGGGTACCGAGGCGGCACTCGCAGGGCTGCTCGCCCGGCCCGGCCAGGACCGCCATGTCTACATCTGCGGGCCGCGGCCGATGCTTGACGCCGGCAGGCGCATCGCCGAGGCGGCGGGCTGGGACGAGAGCCAGGTCCATTTCGAGTATTTCGCCAACGACGCCGAAATCGACAAGTCGACCCGGTTCGAGGTGGTGCTCGCCCGCAGCGGCATCACGCTGGCGGTCGACCCGGGCCGGACCATCCTGGAGACCGTGCGTGCCGCCGGGATCGCGGTCGAGTCGTCCTGCGAGCAGGGTGCCTGCGGCACCTGCCTGTGCGGCGTGATCGCGGGCGAGCCCGAGCACCAGGACGTCTATCTGTCCGATGCGGAGAAGGCGAAGGGCGACCGGATCGCACTGTGCGTCAGCCGCTCGCGCACGCCGCAGCTCACGCTCGACCTGTAGCCCTCCGATGCTGACACTCTACGACTACGAGCTGTCCGGGAACTGTTACAAGGTGCGGCTGCTGCTGCATTTCTGCGGGCTCGACTATCGCACCCATAAGGTCGATTTCTACCCGGGCCGCGCGCACAAGACGCCCGAGTTCCTGGCCCTCAACCCGCTGGGCCAGCTGCCGGTGATCGACGACGGCGGCGTGGTGGTGCGCGACGCCCAGGCGATCCTGATCCACATCGCCGCGCGCTACGACGCCAGCCGGCGCTGGTGGCCGGCGGACCGGCCGGCACGGCTCGGCCCGGTGGCGCAGTGGCTGGCTTTCGCCGATTCGATCTCTTCGACGGCCGGCGCTGCGCGCCTGCACGCGGGGTTCTTCTACGACCTCGACGTCGAGGCGGCGCGCGCCGGCGCCCTCCGGCTGTTCCGCATCCTCGACGAGCATCTGTGGTTCGCCGAGCGCGCCGGCGACGACTGGCTGGTACCGGGCAACCACCCGACGATCGCCGACATCGCCTGCTTCCCCTATGTCGTCCTGTCCGAGGAGGGCGGCATCGCGCGGCAGGACTATCCGGCGATCCGCCGCTGGACCGATCGATTCAAGCGCATTCCCGGATTCGTCGTGATGGCCGGCGTGCTGCCGGCAAGCCCGGGCCGCTGACCGCGGCCGCCGGGCCGGCCGCCCTCAGGCGGCCGAAGCCGGTTCGGCAGCGAAATCGCCGGCAAGCTCCGCCCGCACCGCTTCCGGCACCACGGCCATGTGGCCATAGTCCGGGTGGTCGAAGCCGAGCACGACCTGGGCGCCGGCGCGGCGGAAGGCCGCGATCTGCGCCGGCGTGAACTTGAAATGCACGAATTGCACCGCGCTTGCCTTGCCGGCGGCCGAGGTGCGGTCGACGTCCTCCTCCGGCAGGCAGGCGATCCGCTCGCCGCCGACCGTCAGCAGCATGTGGTTCTCGATGCCGCCGAGGCGCGCCAGCACGTTCTCGCGCCGGATCTTGTCGTCGATCTCGAACATCACGGTGGCGACGAGCTCGTCGCCCTTGGGAACCAGCGGGTTGTAGGCGGCGAGTTCGTCGGCCAGCTGCTCGTCGCCGCCCTTCTCGATGAACAGCATCTCCTGCACCTGGTGCAGCATCGTCGCGAAGCACTCGAAGTAGAAGGTGGCGAACGGGCCGACCTCGACGCGGCGGTTGCGCTTGACGGCCGCCATGGCGCGTCGGCGCTCCGCCCGCACCGCCTCGTAGGCGGCCAGCGGCATGACGTCGTCGCGGGTGATCTCTGTCCTGCTCATCGCTTCCTCTTCCGCTCGCGCCCGATCAGGCCAGCCCGTAGGCTTGGGCCATCAGCTCGATCGGATGGCGCGAATGCGGCACCACCGGCCTGCCGTCGTCGCCCAGCCGCTCGGTGCCCTGTACGATATGCTCGCCGGCCAGCGGGCATTCCGAGGCCAGATGGGCCTTCTTCGCCTCCAGCGCCTTGCGCGCGACCGGACGCCCGACCTTGAGCGCGACCTCGAAATTCTCCTTCATCACCCCCCACGACCCGCCGTGGCCGGAGCATCGCTCGATCACCTCCAGGTCGGCGGACGGGATCAGGCGCAGCATCTCGGCGGCCTTCTGGCCCATGTTCTGGGCGCGCGCATGGCAGGCGATGTGCAGCGACACGCCGCCGTCCAGCGGCTGCATGCCGTCGGCCAGCCCGTGGCGCTTGGCGATATCGACGACATATTCGGTGATGTCGAACGTAGCCTGTGACAGCTTCTTGACCCCGGCGTCGTCGGGCAGGATCAGCGGCCATTCGAACTTCAGCATCAGCGCGCAGGACGGCACCAGCGCGACGATGTCGTAGCCGCGATCCACATAGGCGTTCAGTGCGGCGGAAACCTGGCGGGCCCGCTCCGCCACCCGGGCGATGTCGCCGTGCTCCAGCTGCGGCATGCCGCAGCAGGCGGGATAGACCACCTCGGTCTCGATCCCGTTGCGGGCGAGGACGGCCTGGGCGGCGGTGCCGATGTCGGGGTTGTTGTAGTTGCAGAAGCAGGTGGCATAGAGCACGGCCTTGCGCCCGTGGGCCGGCGCAGCGGCGTTGACCGCCGGCGGGTTGGCCTTGGCGCGCGCGACCAGCGTCTTGCCGTGGTATTTCGGCAGCGCGGCGTCGCGATGCACCCCGGCGACCTTTTCCATCAGCGGCCGGGTCAGGCCGTTGCCGCGCTTCGACGCCCAGTTGGCGAGGCCCGGCGCCATGCCGGCCAGCTTGCCGTTGCGATCGGTCTCGGTCAGCCGCTCTTCCCACTTGTTGCCGCCGCCATGGGCCCGCTCCGCCGCGCGGGCGCGCAGCATCAGATGCGGGAAGTCGAGGTTGAACTCGTGCGGCGGCACGTAGGGACACTTGCTCATGAAGCACATGTCGCAGAGGGTGCAGGCCTCGACCACCGGCTTGAAGCCGGCGCTGTCGACGCTGTCGAGCTCGCCGGTCGGCGATTCGTCGATCAGGTCGAACAGCCGCGGAAAGCTGTCGCACAGGTTGAAGCACAGGCGGCAGCCGTGGCAGATGTCGAACACGCGGCGCAGCTCGGCGTCGAGCTTGGCCGGATCGGTGAAATCGGGGTCGGTCCAGTCGATCGGGTGGCGGATCGGCGCTTCCAGGCTGCCTTCGCGCATCGCATGACCTTTCCGGCGCCGCCCGGGCAAACGGGCGGGCGGGCCTATGCTTGGACTATGCCGGAGCCGCCCGCGAACGGGCCGGGCGCCGATGGCGCCCCGGCCCGGCCGCAGACGGTCGGATCAGGAAATGTCGTTCAGGGCCTTCTGGAACCTGCCGGCATGCGACTTCTCGGCCTTGGCCAGGGTCTCGAACCAGTCGGCGATCTCGTCGAAGCCTTCTTCGCGGGCCGAGCGCGCCATGCCCGGATACATGTCGGTATATTCGTGGGTCTCGCCCGCCACCGCGGCCTTCAGATTCTGCACCGTGGTGCCGATCGGCTCGCCGGTCGCCGGATCGCCGACCTCGCGCAGGAACTCGAGGTGGCCATGGGCGTGACCGGTCTCGCCCTCTGCGGTCGACCGGAACACGGTGGCGACATCGTTGTAGCCTTCGACGTCGGCCTTCTGTGCGAAATAGAGGTAGCGACGGTTGGCCTGGGACTCGCCGGCAAAGGCGTCCTTCAGGTTCTGTTCCGTCTTGGTCCCCTTCAATGCTGGCATCGCTGTCTCCATCCCGAATTTTCGCGCCCTTGTGTGCACGCCGGCCCTCCGACGCACGTGAGGCGCACGGTCAAGATATGAGCCGGGCAGACGGGGCTGTCAACAGTTTAGAACCATTCAAATCTGAGACGAATTGGCCAGACTGGCGGAAAGCCTGGGGTCTGCGTCAGCCGCCAGCCGCGCCCGTGCGGTTAGGACGCACCCGGATGACAACGTCGACGGCGCTGATCACGCGCCCGTCCGGCGTCGTCGGCAGCCGGGCGAAGGCGACCTCGTTGGCCGCGATGTCGACGATGTCGCCGCTGTCCTCGTGGTAGAAGTGGTGATGTGCGCCGGTGTTGGTATCGAAATAGACCCGGCCGGGCTCGACCAGCACCTCGCGCAGCAGGCCGGCCGCGGTGAACTGGTGCAGGGTGTTGTAGACCGTCGCCAGCGAGATGTGGGCGCCGGCGGCGCGCGCCTCGCCGTGCAGCTGCTCGGCGGTGACGTGGCGGTCGCAGCTGCCGAACAGCGACTGGGCCAGCGCCAGGCGCTGGCGGGTCGGGCGCAGCCCCGCCGCCTTCAGCCGCGCCACCAGCGCCGGGTCGCTATTGGCCCGGGCTGCGGCGTCCTGCCGTTTCGAATGCTTGCTCATGACAGGCAAAGATAGGACCGCCGGCTGCCGCAGGCAATCGTTCACCGTGTAAACGACGGAAGAGCCGGCGGGGCCGGTCAGTCGCCGGTGGCGATCCGCGCGACCAGTTCCTGCACCGTCGGGATATAGCCGTTCGAATAGAACGGGTCGGAGGCGAAACGATAAGCGTTGTGCCCCGCGAACATCAGCTGGTCCTCGATCCGGTCGGAGTGGCTGATCTCCTGCAGCGTCTTCTGGATGCAGAACGAGCGCGGATCGGCCTTGCGGCCGGTCGAATAGGGCTCGTCCTGCGACCAGTTGGAAAACTGGCAGGCGCTGAGGCAGCCCATGCACTCGATCTGGTCTTTGCGGATCTGGTGGCCTTCGTCCGGCGTGACGAAGATCAGTGTCGAATCCGGCGTGCGCATCGCCTCGCCGAAGCCGTCCGCCATCCACGCCTCGGCCCGCGTCTTGTCATGCGCCGTGACGAACACTGTGCGCCCGCGCGCGCCGACCGCCAGCTCGGCGTCGTGGTCGCCCAGCGGCTCGCTGGTATAGGCGATCTGCCGGTCGCTGCGCTCGACCAGGTTCTGCAGGAACTGGTTGCGCACCGCCGAGGAATAGAAGCCGGTCGGGCTGAACCGGTGCAGCAGCACGTCGCCTTCCTTCAGGGTCAGCAAACGCTGCTTCCAGGCGTCGGAGATCGGGCTTTCCATGGTCAACAGCGGGCGGGTGCCGAACTGGAACCCCACCGGCGCCACGTCCGGGTCTTCGATCCAGTCCTCCCACTCGCGCAGGTACCAGACGCCGCCGGCCATGATGATCGGGGTGTCGTGCAGACCGAACTCGCGCATCTGCGCCCGCAGCGCGACCACCCGCTCATACGGCTGCTGCGGCTGGGTAGGGTCCTCGGCGTTGGACAGGCCGTTGTGGCCGCCGGCCAGCCACGGGTCCTCGTAGACCACGCCGCCGAGCCATTCGCCGAACTTGTGATAGGCGCGCTTCCACAGCGCGCGGAAGGCGCGGCCGGAGGACACGATCGGGTAGTAGTAGACGCCGTGCGACGCGCAGATCTCGGCCATCCGATAGGGCATGCCGGCGCCGCAGGTCACGCCGTGGACCAGGTCGCCCACGCGGTCCAGCGCGGCGCGCAGGATGGTCTCGGCGCCGGCCATCTCCCACAGGATGTTCATGTGGATGCGGCCCTCGCCGCCGGCATATTCGTGCGCGATCCGCGCCTGGTCGCAGGCGCCCTCGATCGCATAGGACAGCAGCTCCTGGTGACGCTCGCGCCGGGTGCGGCCGCGATAGATCTGCGGGATCAGGTTGCCATCGGCATCGTAGGAGTCGGCGTTGACGCCGGAGAAGGTGCCGATGCCGCCGGCGGCGGCCCAGGCCCCGGACGACCGCCCGTTCGAGACGGAAATGCCCTTCCCGCCCTCGATCAGCGGCAGGACTTCCTTGCCCGACATGCGGATGGGCTGCAAAGCGACCATGGACAGGCAACCTTCCTCAGAAACTGCGCTCGTGGACTATGTGTGTCCGCCCGATGCCGAATGACCACTGTTCAGAATATTTTTTTCGGCGTTGCCTCTGCAACGGCCGGCGCGCGCCGCGGTTCCGTCGCACCTTAGGCGCCGCGTCGGTTGAAACATGGTTAACGCGCGCCCGGCCGGACCGCGCCCCGACCGACGGCAAATGCCGGCTCAGCCGGCCGCCGGCTCGTCCTCCAGCACCGCGAAATGGCGCCGGGCCGCGTTGCGCTGGGCCTGGTATATCGAGGTGGCGTCGGCCGGCAGCGGCGCCGGAATCCGCACCGGCACGTCGGCCAGCCGCGGCCGGTTCGACGGCGTGCCGCAAATCAGTTCGGCCTGGAAAGCGTCGTAGCTGCCGTAGGCGGCGAGGGAACCGGCCAGCGGCCAAGCATCGCCAGCCGCCAGTTCGTAGAGCAGCAGGCCGCGGTCGCGGCCCGAGCGGTTGAGGTCGGAGCCGTGCACCAGCCGGGCGTGGTGGATCGACATCGATCCCGCCGGACCCATCAGCTTGACCGCGTTGGCGAGATCGAGCCCGGCGGCCTCGGGGTCCATCGCGCCGCAGAACACGCCGTTGCTGTGGTGGTCGAAGACGGGACCGCGGTGGCTGCCCGGCACCACCATCAGCGGACCGTTTTCCGCGTCGACGTCGTTGAGCACGATGCCGATCGCCAGCACGTCGTCGTTGGTGGCCGGGTAGAAGGCCCAGTCCTGGTGCCACTCGACGGGCGCGCCGTAACCGGCGGACTTCAGGTTCAGCTTGCTGTTCTGCAGCCGCACGTCGGGGCCGAGCAGCTGGCGCACCGGTCCCAGCACCTCGGGCAGGCGCACCACGCGGTCGAACACCGCGCTGTGCACATGCGGCTTCTTGATCCGCCGCACCCGCGGCCGGTCGGGCCGGTGGCTGTCTTCGAGGTCGTAGACCTCGGTATTGCCGGTCAGGCCCTGGGCGCCGGCGAGCAGAGCGGCGATGGTGCCGCGGATCTCCGCCAGGATCGATTCGCCCAGCACTCGCTCGAGCATGACGTAGCCCTGCTCGTGATAGAAGGCGACCTGCTCGGGTGACAGACGCATCGCGGATCCTCCCCAGGAACCGGGCGCGGCGACAGTGCGCGGCCCGGCCGGACTTTCCCACGAAAGCCGGCCGCCGCCAAGCCCGCGCCAGGGCCACCGCGCGGTCGACACCCGTGCGCCGCCTGGGTTAGCCTGCCGCGACGCAACGACGGTTCGGCGCATGACCGAGACGACCCGCCAGTTCAACTGCCCCAATTGCGGCGCCGCCCTGAAGGCGTCGCTGCGCTACGCCAAGCAGGTCGCCTGCGACCACTGCGACAGCATGGTGATGCTGGAGGACGCGGTGGTGCGGCTGGCCGGCAAGCAGGGCGTGATGGCCGACATGCCCTCGCTGCTGACCCTGCACGAGCCGTTCGCCTACCAGGGCAAGACCTATACCCCGGTCGGCCACATCCGCTTCGACTACGCCCACGGCTTCTGGGACGAATGGTGGGCCGAGACCGCGGACGGCGCCTGCTGGATCAGCGTCGACGAGGGCGACATCGCCATCGAGGAGCCGCTCGAGCTGAGCCGGCCGGTGGACCCGGCGGCGCTGGCCGTCGGCGCCACCGTGCGCGTCAATGCCGGCGAATTTCTGATCACCGAGGCGGGCGAGGCGGTCTGCCGGGCGGTGCGCGGCGAGATACCGGAGGCGATCGCGCCGGGCGACCGCTTCGCCTATTGGCACCTGAGCGGCGCCGATGGCGCGCTGGTCACGCTGGAGGCCGAGGGTGCCGAGGTCACGGCGACCCGCGGCCGCTGGCTGAACCCCTATGCGATCGCCGCGCGGCCGGCGGGCCGGGCATGAGCGACCGGGTCGCCGCGATCAACTGCACCAGCTGCGGCGGCGCGCTGCAGCTGAACGGCGGCCATCGGGTGCGTGCGGTCAACTGCAGCTATTGCGGCGCTGTGATGGACGCCCACGCCGACTATCAGGTGCTGGCGCAGTACAAGGACCTGAAACGGCCGCAGACGCCATTGCGCATCGGCATGACGCTGACGCTGAAGGGGGTCGAGCATACCCTGATCGGCATCGTCGAGAGCCAGATGCGCGAGGAGGGGCAGACCTACCGCTGGGTCGACCACCAGCTCTTCTCGCCGACCCACGGCTACAGCTGGCTGACCTTCGAGGACGGCCATTTCGTCTGGAGCTACCGGGTGCGCGAGGTGCCGCAGCCGGCGCGCGCCGACCGGCTGGGGCCGAAGACGACGATCCGGGCGATGGGCATGAGCTTCCAGGTCTACGAGACCTGCACGGCCCGGATCAGCTATGTCGAGGGCGAGCTGACCTGGGTCGCCAGGCTGGGCGACCAGACCGAAAGCACCGAGGCGATCGCGCCGCCCTATCTGTTCGCCTACGAGCGCAGCGCGAACGAGCTGGAATATGCCTTCGGCGAATACCTGACCGCCACCCAGGTCAGCGAGGCGGCGGGCGATACCGTGATCTCGCCCTGGCGCAGCGGCATCCACCCGGCCCAGCCGGAGCCGCCGCGGCCGTTGATCAGGGCGATGGGCAGGGCCGGCCGCATCTTCGCGCCGATCGCCCTGGTCGGTCTGCTCGCCACACTGGCGGTGGGCGGCACCGAGATCCAGCGGATGCGCATCGACGACCCGCGCACGGGCGCCGTGGTGCCGTTCAACGCGCCCGACGCCGGCTATCTCTATCAGGTCTCGCTGGAAGCCAGCGTCAACAACACCTGGGCCTATTACGAGGTCGGCCTCAATCGCGACGGCGAGGAGGTGGAGCTGGGCAGCCTGGGCCGCGACATCGAGTATTACACCGGCACCGACAGCGACGGCAGCTGGTCGGAAGGCTCGCAGGCGGCCACCGCAACCTTCCATGTGCCCGAGGCCGGCGAGTACGAGCTGGAGGTCTTGCTGGTCGAGGCCGAGAGCGAGGCCGCGAACCACCCGGTCACCGTGGTGGTCGCGGAGAACGTGTTCGTCAGCCGCTATTTCCTGGCGCTGTTCGTGCTGATGCTGATCGCGGCGGCGGTCGACCCGGTGCTGTCGTTCCTGTACGAAAAGCAGCGCTGGAAGCCGGTGATGGGCGACGACGATGACTGACCGGCGGCAATCGGGCCGGTCCGGCCGGGAGGTGCGTGGATGACGAAGATCATGATCCTGGTGTTCGGGGTGCTGACCGCCGGGGCCGGCGCGGCCACGTTCTACGGCGTCGGCGCCGAGAGCTTCGACATCGACCGCAGCGTGCGCGGCGGCAGCGCCGGCAACGGCGGCATCGTCGCGATCAAATAGCACCGAAAAAATAGGGGAGTGACCGCCGGTGGACCTTTTCTCCGACATCAGGCTGGCCGAGGTGATCGCCACGGTCTTCTACACGCTGCTCGGCCTCGGCCTGTTCATCCTGAGCTACATCATCATCGACAAGATCACCCACTTCTCGCTGCACGAGGAGATCGCCGAGAAGAAGAACGTGGCCGTCGCCATCCTGATCGGGTCGGTCGCCATCTCGCTCGCCATCCTCATCTCCAGCGTCATCCGATCCTGAGCGTCGGCCGGCGCGTGCGGGAATGCCGCCGCTGACCCGTCGGCCGCGATGAGCGAAGAGGCGCCACAGCCGCCGGCCGAGGCGACGGAGCTGCCGCGACAGGCCTATCTGCCGCTGCTGGCGGCGACCCTGGTCATCGCCGTCAGCGGGCTGGTCTACGAGCTGATCGCCGGCACGGTCTCCAGCTACCTGCTCGGCGATTCCGTCACCCAATTCTCGCTGGTGATCGGGCTGTTCATGACCGCGATGGGCCTCGGCGCCTGGCTGTCCCGCTACGTCCGCCGCCTGGAGGCCGCGTTCGTGGGGGTCCAGGTCGCGCTCGGACTGGTCGGCGGGTTCAGCGCCCCGCTGCTGTTCTTCGCCTTCGTCGCGATCGACAACTACCAGGCCTTCCTGTTCCTGGTCTGCATCGTCGTCGGCAGCCTGGTCGGACTGGAGATCCCGCTGGTCGTGCGCATCCTGCAGCGCCAGCGGGCGCTGGCGGTCAACATCTCGAACATCCTCACTGCCGACTATCTCGGCGCGCTCGTCGCCGCGCTGCTGTTCCCGCTGGTGCTGGTGCCGCAGCTGGGCCTGATGGCGGCGAGCCTGGTCTTCGGCCTGCTCAACCTGGCGGTGGCCGGTCTCGGCGCCTGGCTGTTCCGAGGCACGGTGGCGCGCGGCACCTGGACGCTGCTCGCGCTGGCGATCGTCGCCACCGCGACCGCGCTGGCGCTGACCGACCGGCTGGTCGGCCTGCTGGAAAGCCGATTCTATGACAGCGAAATCCTGTACGCAGAGGACACCGCCTACCAACGGCTGGTGCTGACCACCAACGGCACGCATACGCAGCTGTATCTGAACGGCGGACTGCAGTTCGACACCATCGACGAGTACCGCTATCATGAGGCGCTAGTCCACCCGGCGATGACGCTGGCACCGCGGCGCGCGCAGGTGCTGATCCTGGGCGGCGGCGACGGCATGGCGGCGCGCGAGGTGCTGCGCTACGCCGACGTCGTCGCGGTCACGCTGGTCGACCTCGATCCCGCCATGACCGCTCTGTTCCGCGACCGGCCCGACCTCGCCGCGCTCAACGGCGGCGCGCTGGCCGACCCGCGGGTGAGCGTGCTGAACCGGGATGCCTGGGATTTCGTCCGTGCCGAGCCCGGGCTGTTCGACGTCGTCATCGTCGACCTGCCGGACCCGCATACGCTGGCCGTCTCCAAGCTCTACTCGATCGAGTTCTATGCCGACCTCGCCGGCCGCCTCGCCGCGGACGGCGTGCTGGTCACCCAGGCGTCGTCGCCGCTGTACGCCCGCGAGGCGTTCTGGTGCGTACACGACACGCTGGCCGCCGCGCCGAACCCCTATGCCGCACCCGAGGCGGGCGAGACGCTGGCGACCCGGCCCTACCACGCCTATGTGCCGAGCTTCGGCGAATGGGGCTTCGTCATCGCCGGCGCCCGCCTGCGCAGCGGCGCGCACGCGCCGCTGCCGGCCGGCCTGCGCTTCCTCACCGCGGAGTCGCTGCCGCGGCTGTTCGACTTCCCGCCCGATATGGCGCCGGTGCCGGTCGAGCCGAATTCGATCCTCGACCACACGCTTGTGCAATATTACGAGCAGGGTTGGCAGGACTGGTTCCAGTAGCGCGCGCAGCGTGAACGGCCCGCCACTTTTTCGCCATCTCCGTCGGCCATGCTGGTTCGGTTGCGTCTGCGGCAATGGGAGTCGGCGATGCGAATCGAGCCTCGGAAGACCGCCCCGGTCCGGCCACTGGCCATCTCCGCCGGTCTCGTTCTCGCCCTCGGCAGCGCGGCCTGCGTGCCCGGTGGCATCCGCATCTCGGCCGGCGGCTTCGGCTTTTCGACCAACGCCCTGTCGCTGTTCGGCAACAGCCTGTTCGCGCCCGGCACGGCCGCGTCGGGCCAATCGCTGCCGACCGCGGTCAACGGCCCGCGCGAGGTGGCGGCCACCTTCCACAACGAGGTCGATTGCGACGACCGCATCGGGCTCAACCTGGGCGAGGGTTTCCTCGATCCCGCATCGGGCAGCTGCTTCGCCTGCCCGCAGGGCTATGTGCGCGACCTGGCGACAGCGATCGACCAGCCGGCCGCGTGCCGGCCCCAGGCCGGGGTCGGCATTCTGGCCGAGGCGGAAGACCTCGGCATGCCCGGCTGTGAGGCCGGCACCTTCCAGATCGACGACGCCTGCTACAGCTGTCCCGCCGACATGACGCCGACCGGCAACGACGACGTCGGCACCGCCTGCCTGACGGCGGAATAGGACGGCGCCGGCCGCGGGCCGGCATCGCGGCGCCCGGCGCGGCGGCGCGGGCATACACGACCTTTCGGCCGCGGCCGGGTTCTGGTCTAGGATGACCGCACCCGCCACCGCGAAAGGCCCCCATCCCCATGCCGACATTCGATGTGGTCTCGAAGACCGACCTGGCCGAGGTCGACAACGCCGTCCAGGGCGCGATGCGCGAGATCGGCACCCGTTACGACTTCAAGGGCAGCAACTGCTCGATCGAGCGCGCCGACACCGTGCTGACGCTCAAGGCCGACGACGACTTCCGGCTGAAGCAGGTGCAGGAGCTGCTGCGCGGCTATCTGGCGCGGCGCAAGGTCGACGCGGGCGCGTTCGACTTCGCCAAGCCCGAGACCGCGTCGGGCAACAGCCTGCGCCAGACCGTGACCGTCCGCCAGGGCATCGACCGCGAGCTGGCGCAGACGATCATCAAGGCGATCAAGGCGGCCAAGCTGAAGGTGCAGGCGGCGATCCAGGGCGACGAGCTGCGGATCAGCGGCAAGAAGCGCGACGACCTGCAGGCGGCGATCGCGCTGATCAAGGACCAGAAGATCGAGCAGCCGCTGCAGTATGTGAACTTCCGTGACTGACCGCGCCGCGGCCGCGCGCTGCCGGCGATGAGCGGCCAGGAGACCTACGAGCGCTGGCACGCCGAGAAGACGGCTGCCTTCCTGTCGCAAGCCGTCGCCGCGGCCGAGCCCGACCCGGCCAAGCAGGCGCTGTTCCGGGCGATGGCCGGCGCGGCCGAAGAGCAGGCCGGCATCATCGGCCGCGATCTGGACCCCGTTCCGGCGTTCCGGCCGCGCCTGCGCGCGCGCCTGGTCGCGCGCCTGACCGGCTGGTTCGGGCCGCGCGCGGCCCGGCCCCTGCTCGCCGCCTCCAAGGTGCGCGGCATTTCCGTCTACAGCGCGCCCGCGCCGGAGCTGGGCCACCCGATGCCGACGTCCGTCGAGCATATCGGCGGGCGCCACACCGGCGCGGGCGGCGGCGCGCTGCGGGCCGCCGTGTTCGGGGTCAACGACGGGCTCGTCTCCAACGCCAGCCTGGTGATGGGCGTGGCCGGCGCGGCGGTGGAGCCCGGCGTGATCGTGCTGACCGGCGTCGCAGGCCTGCTCGCCGGCGCCTTCTCGATGGCGGCCGGCGAATATGTCTCCATGCGCACCCAGCGCGAGATGTTCGAGCACCAGATCGCACAGGAGCGCGAGGAACTGGAGCTCTATCCCGAGGAGGAGGCGGAGGAGCTGGCGCTGATCTACGAGGCCCGCGGCGTCGACCTGGACGACGCCCGCACCATCGCGCGCCAACTGATCGCCAACCCGAAGGTGGCGCTCGATACCCTGTCGCGCGAGGAGCTGGGCCTCAACCCGGACGACCTCGGTTCGCCCTGGCGTGCCGCGCTGTGGTCGTTGCTGGCGTTCGGCGTCGGCGCGGCGGTGCCGCTGGTGCCGTTCCTGTCCGGGCTGGCCGGCGGCGCGGTCCCGATCGCCGCCGGGCTGACCGCGATCGCGCTGTTCGCGGTCGGTGCGGTGATGAGCCTGTTCTCCGGCCGCCGTGCCGTTCTGGGCGGCCTCAGGATGGTCGGCATCGGCGCACTGGCCGGCGGCGCCACCTATGCCATCGGCGCCGCGCTAGGCGTGGCAGCCGGCTGACGGGGACGGCAGGCGCCCGGTCGGCGCGCGTCAGTCCTCCGCCGCCGGGCCGCCGCGCAGCTGCTTGGTTCGGCTGCGCTGGGCCTTCGCGTCGAGCCGGCGCCGCTTCGAGGCCAGGGTCGGCCGTGTCGGGCGTCGCGGTTCGGGCCGCTCGGCGGCATGGGCCAGCAGCGCGACCAGCCGCGCCAGCGCGTCGGCCCGGTTCTGTTCCTGCGTGCGAAAGCGGGCGGCGACGATCACCAGCACGCCGTCCTTGTTCAGCCGCCGGCCGGCGAGCCGCGCTGCACGGTCGCGCACCTCTTCCGGCAGCGACGGGGAATGCATCAGGTCGAAGCGCAGCTGGACCGCGGTTGCGACCTTGTTGACGTTCTGGCCGCCGGGTCCGCCGGCGCGCACGAAGCTCTCCGCGATCTCGCGCGGATCGATGGCGATCCGGTCGGTTATCGCGATCATCGGTATCCGTCCCGTTGTGATGCGCCGGCCGTCCACCGACGCGCCGGCGGACCCGCACATCGGTTCGCTTGCCCGCCGGGTCCGTTGGGCCCATATTTGACGGCATCGATGCAACAACGGAAAGGAGGTGATCCCATGTCTAGCGAATTGCGCGCGGTGCGTGCGGCCCGGGTTGGCTCGCGGACGGTGGAGCAGCCTCTGACGACCGCCTGACAACTCGAGGGTCGATTCGACCCGGGGCCGATCACCGCGCCCAAATTCGTGCAGGGCCGCCTTCGGGCGGCCCTGTTGCTTTGCGCAGAGGCGTCGCGGCGTCGGCGGCGGCGCTCAGTCCCAGGGATTGTCGTCGCCGCCGCCATCCTCGGCCGGTCGCGGCCGGCCGATCTGGTGGCTCACCGGCGCGATGCTCTTGAGATAGGCCGCCATCGCGGCGCGGTCTTCGGGCGACAGCCGGCCGGTGCCGCGGATGACCTCGCCCATCTCGCCGCCAACGAAATCGCCGTCCGCCGTCATGCCCGACTGCAGGAAGAAGGCGATGTCGCCCTCGCTCCACCGCCCGATGCCGGTGGCGTCGTCGGGGGTGATGTTGGGGATCGCCGCCCCGCCCGGGCCGTCCTCGGTGCCGGCGAGCGCCATCGTCTCGTCCAGCGCGCCGGTGGTGGCGTCGCGCGGCGTGTGGCACTCGCCGCAATGGCCGAGCGCGCGAACCAGATAGCGGCCGCGATGCCAGGCCTCGTCGCGGCCGGCCTCGGCCGGATCCGGACCCGGCGCGAAGAAGAACAGCTTCCAGAAGGTCAGCGTCTGGCGGACGGAGAACGGGAAGCCGATCTCGTGCGGCGAGTTCGGCTGCGCCACCGGCTCGAGGCTGAACAGATAGGCCTTGAGGTCGAGCATGTCCTCGGCCGTCATCCGCGTGAAGCTGGTGTAGGGGAAGACGGGATAGAGGTCGCTGCCGTCGGGCGCGACGCCCTGGCCCAGCGCGCGCAGGAAGTCTTCGTCCGACCACGCGCCGATGCCGTGCACCGGGTCCGGGGTTATGTTGGGCCCGTAGAAGGTGCCGAACGGCGTGTCCAGCGCCCGGCCGCCCGCCAGCGGCTTTGCGTCGGCTCCCTCGGCGGTGTGGCAGCCGGTGCACCCGGCCGCCGCCAGAACCAGCGCCCCGCGCTCGGCCGACGGCTGGTAGTCGGGCACCGTCACGGCGTCGCGCGTCAGCCAGCGCGCAACGGCGAAGGCCGCTGCCAGCGCCACCACGCCGGCAACGGCCAGACCCAACAGCCAGCGAACGGTCCGTCGCGCCTTCATCGGCCTTGTTTCCCTGCCCGGCCGGGGTCCGACGCGGACCCGCGGCCGGCGCAGTGTAGACCGACGGACGCGCCGGCCCTAATCCGCTTCGCGGTAATTGTCGTGGCAGCCCTTGCAGGCGCCGCCGACGCCGCCGAGCGCTGCCCCGGCCGCGGCCATGTCGCCGGTCTCGGCCGCGGCGACGAAATCGGCTGCCGCCGTCTGCAATGCCTCGGCCTTGGCGGCGAAGCCGGCGGCGTCGCTCCAGATCTCAGGCTTGGCTTCGTTCTCGGCGCCCTCGGCGTTGTCGGCGAAGGCCTCGGGAATCATCATCGCCAGCGCCTGCACCGCCTGGGCGTGGGCCAGCAGCTGGTCCGGGTGGTCCGCCTCGCCGCGCACGATGCGCGAGATCGCGCCCATGTGGGCGCCGAGCGCACCCATCACCGACTGGCGGTACTTGATCAGGCCCTCACCCGTGCTCTCTGCGGCCGAGAACGACCCCGCCGCCACCATCGTCACCGCGATGGCGCCTGCCGCCACCAACGAATTCCGCCAATTCTTCACGGCACTTCTCCCATGTTGTCGGACCCGGCCGGTGCGCAGCGTCGCACACCCGATCATGGCGGCGGCATCTTGTCGCGCGCGATTCCGCGGCGCAACTCACTGAAATTTGCGCACGCAGGCTGGAAGGATTGAACCGGCTAAGGTGTTAGCGCCGATGGCCGGGTGGAAACCGCGGTCCATTGCGAGCGTCGGACCGCCGCCGGCTTGCCTTTATTCCGCCATATCATGGTGTGACTTTTCCCACCGTGGCGCAGCGACGATCGGCCCATTAACGATTTGGGCAAAGGGCCGCGAAAATGGCGGTCTACCTGGAGATAGGGCCGCTTGCGAGCCGTACTCGCCGTCACGACGTGGCACGGCGCAGGACCACGGAACAGTCGTCTTCAGGATGCGTAGCCGGCGGCGATTGAACCCGATCGGTATCGGGACAATCGCCGCCGACCGGTACTCCCTCCCGGCGCTTTGGGGGGGCCCCCGGAGGGAGTGCCGCATTTAGCGCATTGCCGCAATTTCACGTCAACTCGCGAGAACCCGGGGGGTGACGGCGCTGTTCGGGTGGCGGTGACGACCGGCGCATACCGCTTCGCCCGACATGCCGGCGCCGCGGAAAATCGACACATGCGTAGCCTGGGGCACGTTGCCGGGATGGCGTGTCGTACCGGCGGCGCATCCGGCGGTTGATCGTCCGCGCGGATCCGGAT
The DNA here is from genome assembly GCA_041396705.1 of Alphaproteobacteria bacterium. Taxonomy (NCBI): domain Bacteria; kingdom Pseudomonadati; phylum Pseudomonadota; class Alphaproteobacteria; species Alphaproteobacteria bacterium. The sequence continues at coordinate 143,470 of JAWKYB010000007.1, read as the reverse complement.
TGACTGATCCACACCGGCGCGATCATCGGAAAGCGGACATGACCTTCATCACCTCGATCGAGCAGCTCGAGAGCCTCTACGGCATCCCCCAGCCGACTTCGACGGTGAAGGAAGTCGACCATGTAACGCCGCACTATCGCGCGATGATCGAGGCATCGCCCTTTGCCGCCCTGGCGACGGTCGGGCCGGAAGGCCTGGACTGCTCGCCGCGCGGCGACCGGCCGGGCTTCGTCCGCGTCCACGACGACCGCACGCTGCTGCTGCCCGACCGGCGCGGCAACAACCGTGTCGATTCCCTGCGCAACATCGTGCGCGATCCCCGGGTGGCGCTGGTCTTCCTGATTCCCGGCAGCGGCAACAGCCTTCGCGTCAACGGCCGGGCGAGGCTGTCGGTCGAGCCCGACCTGCTGGCCAGCTTCGCCGTCGACGGCAAGCCGCCCCGCTCGGTGGTGGTGATCGCGGTCGATGCGGTCTATTTCCAGTGCGCGCGCGCCATCGTCCGTGCCGACCTGTGGAACCCGGCGCGCCATGTCGACCCGGCCAGCCTGCCGACCCCGGGCCGCATCCTCGCCGACCTCAGCAGCGGGCGGGTCGGCGGCGCGCCCTATGACCGCGAATGGCCGGAGCGGGCCCGCAAATCGATGTGGTGAGAGCGGACGCCGCCCGATCCGCTCACCCGTCATGTCGGGCCGTATCGGGCGGCCGGCGTTTCGGCGCCCGGGCCAGCGCGTCGAGCAGGGTCTCCAGACCGAATTCGAAGATCCCGTCCAGCGCGGGCCTCGCCAGATGCGGCGCCGCGCGCCGCACGTGCGGGAAGTCCTCGGTGTGCGCCAGCGTCTCCATCCGCGGCGGCGCCGAGCGGTCGGCGGCCGCCGTCAGCGTGGCCACGTCGGCGAGGCCGGCGCCGTTGAGGAAATATCCGACGGTGCGGAACACCCGCGCCGCCGACGGCGGGTCGAACCCGGCGTCGGCGAGTACGCCCAGATGGGTCTCGAGGAAGCGGAATGCGGCGTCGGTGTTGAACCGGCGCCCCGCCAGCAGCAGGAACGCGTTCGGGTGGCGCAGCGCGACGGCACGATAGGACCGGGCCAATTGCCGGATCCAGTCTACCCAGTCGGCGCCCGGCCGCCAGGCCGGCACCGCGACGTCCGACAGCAGGCGTTCCGCCACCGCGTCGAGCAAATCGCCCTTGCTGGCGAAGTGATGGTAGAGCGACATCGCCTCTACCCCCAGCGCACGGCCGAGCTTGCGCGTGCTGAGCCCGTCCAGTCCTTCCGCGTCGATCAGGCGCAGCGCCGCCGCCGCAATGCGGTCGCGGTCCAGCGGTCGCCGGCCGCTGCCTTTCCCTCGCACCTCGTCCGCGCCGCCGTCGCTCCTGGTCACGCTTGACACCTTACAGTGCAAGGCGTACCAAGCGCAAACCTTGCACTGTAAGGTGACGGTGGGCCCGCGCCCGCGTCACCTTTCACGGATCCGGCCGGCAGGGCGTGTTGCATCCTGTCGAGGGAAACGATGATGGTCGCGTTCGCATTGTCCGGTCGGGCGGCCTTGCCGACCTGCCGTCCGTCGTCGGCGCAGTCGGCTTCGCGCGGGCCGCGGCGCGGCGCAACGCCGATGGCTGGCGTCGGCGAACGTCGCGGCGCGCGGAGGACCCGGAGGTGAGCGCCGGCAACCTGGCGGAACTGGTGGAGACGCTGGAACGCGACGCGTTCGTCGACATGTATCGGGCGGCGCCGGTCGGCCTGGCCGCCGCAACCGGCCTCGAGGTCGCCGAACGCGGCGGTACCGCGCTGCTGAGCCTGGCCGCCGTGCCGGATCCCCTGTTCAACCGCGCATTCGGGCTCGGCATAGCGGCACCGGCAACCGAGGACGACCTCGATGCCATCCTCGCTCACTATGCCCGTGTCGGCGCGGCGCGCTGGTGGCTGCAGCCGAGTCCGGCCGCCAGGCCCGACCGGCTGGCGGCATGGCTTGCCGCGCGCGGGCTGGCGCCGGTGCAGCGGATCTGGGCCAAGTTCGCCCACGGCGGCGGGCCGCAGCCGGCGGCGGAAACCGACCTGCGGGTCGAGGAGGTCGGGCCGGACCGGGCCGGCGACTTCGCCGGCGCCGCCCAACGCGGCTTCGGCGCGCCGCCGCCGTTCCAGGCGTGGCTGGCCGCGCTGGTCGGGCGGCCCGGCTGGCACTGCTATTGCGCCTATGACGGCGCGCAGCCGGTGGCGGCCGGCGCCCTGCTGCTCAGCGCCGACGGCGCCTGGCTCGGCATCGGCGCCACCGTGCCCGAAGCGCGCCGCCGCGGCGCCCAGTCGGCCCTGCTGGCGCGCCGTGTGGCCGATGCTCGCGCCCACGGCGCGCAAGCGATCGTCACCGAGACCGGCCAGCCGCTGCCCGGCGAGCCGGGGCCGTCCTACGCCAACATCGGCCGGGCCGGGTTCCGCATCGTCCACCTGCGCCCCAACCTGGCGCTGGCCGGCTACGCCTGACGGCGCCCTATTCCGGGATAGCGGCCAGAAAGTCCGCCAGCGCCGCGTTGAACTTCTCCGGATATTCCCAGAACATCATGTGCCCGCCCATCACCTCGACGCGGGCGTGCGGCAGGGTGCGCTCGACGAACGGCACGGCGGTGTCCTGCCAGTGCTCCGCGATCACGTGCATGGTCGGCACCGCGCCGTCCAGGGCGATCGCCGTCTCGCGCATGTCCATGAACATGCCCGACGCGAACAGCGCCGCCGCCGCCCAGTGCGGCACCTGCTGTGACTGGCCGACGATCCAGTCCATCTCCTCCGCCGTCAGCTCGCGCTCGACCATCACCTCGTCGGCGTACCAGCGCACGAACTCGCGCTGGCCGGTGTCGGTGCGCAGGAACACGTGATAGGCGCCGGCGATGTCGCGCAGCGGGCCTTCGGTCCAGTCGGCCGGATCGTCGGACAGGGTCACCGGCGACAGGTCGATGCAGACGTGGCCGGCTACCGCGTTGACGCCGTTCTGGCGGACGAAGCCCCAGGTGGTGAGGCAGCCGAACGACCAGCCGACCAGCACCGGCCGCTCGACGCCCAGCTTCTGCAGCACGTTGGTCAGATCCTCGGCGTGGGTGACATAGTCGTTGCCCTCCACCGTCACCGTCGACTGGCCCTGGCTGCGCGGGTCGATGGCGATCACCCGCCAGTCGGCGGAGAAGGCCTCGATCTGCTGCCGGAAGATCTCGCCGGCGAAGGTCCAGCCGGGGACGAACACCAGCGGCCGGCCTTCGCCCTCGTCGATCACATGCAGCTCGATGCCCGACGACACCGTGATCCAGCGGTCGGCCGCGCCGGCCGCGCCGGGCGACAGCGCCGAGAACGCAAGCGCGGCGGCCGCCGCCAGTCCTGTCCTGATCATCTCGCATTCCCCTGCAGTGTCGGCCGGTCCGGTCCTGCGGCGCATGATCGGCCGACGCGGCGGGCGGCGCAAGCGGCCCCGCTGTCCCCCGCCCGCTCGGCGCCCTATGCTGTGTCGACGCGCTTGCGCAGGGGCCACGCACGATGACCGGGATCGACGGCTTTCACGCCCACGTCTATTTCAGCGAGGAGACCGCGGAGCAGGCGCGGCTGCTGTGCGAGGCGGCGCGCGACCGTTTCGGCGCGGTCATGGGCCGGATGCACCGCCGCCCGGTCGGGCCGCACCCGGTGTGGAGCTGCCAGCTGGCCTTTCCGCCCGCCCTGTTCGGCACGCTGGTGCCGTGGCTGGCGCTGAACCGGGACCGGCTGGTGGTGTTCGTTCACCCCGAGACCGGCGACGCGCTGGCCGACCACACCCGCCATGCGCTGTGGATGGGCCAGATGCTGCCGCTGGACCTCGCCGCCCTGCAGCCCGCCGACGGCTGACGGCGGGTGCGCGGCCGGACCGCGCTACGGGCAGCTGCCCAGCACCGCCTGCATCTGGGTGCGTGCGTTGTTGGTCTCGATCGCCTCCGGCACCGCGCTGCCCGGATCGACCTCCGCGTTCAGCCGCACCTCGGCCGTATCCGGCACCGCAACGCCGGAGAAGGTGACCGTCGTGGTGCCGTTGCCGGCCATGCTGGGCAGCTGCTGCTCGTAGGTGCGGGCGGGCGAGCCGAGCACCTCGACCGCGAGCGCCATGCTGACCCGCGCCGGCACGTTGCGGTTGGCCAGGTTGCGCACCGTCACCGTCACCGTGTTGCACGAGCCGACCCGAAGCGGCGGGCCCGGCTGGGCGACGTCGATCCGCGTGACGGTCAGGTCCGGCACCTGCTGCGCCGATCCGGCCTGGCCACCGGCCAGCCACAGCGCCGCCGCGGCGCCGATCGCGGCCATTCCTCTCCTGGCAAGCATCGCTCTCGCTCCCTGCTGGCGTGCCGCCCGGCCCGTGCGCTCGGGCCGGGCTTCCGCATACAATATTGCACCGATGACGCGTGAATCATAGGACGCCGCAGCGAGCCGCCCGGTTCACACCTCGACGCGGTAGCCGAGCGTCAGTTCGTCGCCGGGCTGGCCGCGAATCCCCCAGTTCGCCCGCGGCGTCTCGCTGATGGTGATCTCCAGGTCGACCGGCGCGATGCCGAGCGCCGCCTCGACCCGCTCGAACAGCAGATGGATCAGCCGCTTCTTCGCCGCGACCGAGCGGCCCTCGAACATGCTGATCTCGACGATGGTATAGTCGCGGCTGCGGTCGGGCGGGACGAAGAACGCGGCCGCGGCCAGCGGAAAGAAGCGATGGACGCGCTTTTCCGCCGGATAGGCCAGCGCCTCCATCACGCAGCCGTGGATCACCTCGGACAGGGCCGCCATGCGGTCCTGCAGCCGGTCTTCGAACCCGTAGATCTTGATCTGTGCCATCTCGGCCTCCCCTCGGTTCCGTGGAACCCGACGGCGCGCATGCGGGAAAGCCGGCAGAAAAAAGGGCCGCACCCAACCGCGATGCGACCCGTCGGACTGTCAGATGACCGCGAACCGCCCTGTCAGGACGGCCACCAACCCCGGTTGCGTGCTGCGCTCATCATGGCGCGGAGGCTAGTCCGCCGCACCGGCCGTGCGCAAGCCCTCGATCTGCGGCCACAGCCAGTCGAACACCGGCTCCGGCGTCAGCGTCATCAGCGCCCGGCAGCCGCCGACCTTGCAGGCGTCGCGATAGCCGCGCTCGACCGCGAAGTGACAGGGGTGACAGGCCAGCCGGCCGGGCGGCAGTCCGGTGCAGCGGACATTGGGGTCGTGGGCGAAGACCAGTGCGCCGTCGGTCGGCCCGCAGGGCACGAAGGTGGGCACGCCCAGGGTGCCGGCGAGATGGGCCGGGCCGGAATCGTTGCCGATCACCGCGTCGGCCCGCGCCATCAGCGCGGCGGTCCTGGCCAGGCTGAACCCGGCGTACCAGCGGCAGCCCATCGCGCCGACCTTGGCCTTGTCGACGCCGACCATGACGACCGCCGCGCCCTTGGCCTTCAGCATATCCGCCAGGTCGATGAAATAGGCCGGCGGCCAGCGCCGGATCAGCCAGGCGACCTCCGGGAACATCGCCACGCGCAGCTGGCCCGGTTCCGCCGATTCCGCCCAGGCCGCGTCCGCCCAGCCCGCCGCCGCGACCGTCTCGCAATAGGGCGGCCGCACCGGCGCCAGGCCGGGCAGGCCCAGCGCCTCCGCCCAGGCCGTGAAGCGCGGCCGCGGGGTGCCGTGCGCCACCAGCGCATATTCGTGGCGGTGGCCGAGGCCGTCGGTCTTGGCCCAGTTGTCGCCCTCCGCGTCGCTCAGCGCGGGCGCCTCCACGCCGAGCATGCGGCAGACGTCCGTCAGGCCGCGGGGGTTGAGGCGGACCGGCCGCCCGACCGCCCGTGCGGCGTGCACCAGCCAGCAGGCGACCACCACGTCGCCCACGCCGCGGTCGCGCATGTCGATCAGCGGGCCGTCGCCCGCCGTCCCGTCCCTTGCCGTTGCGCCGTCCACGCCGCCTCCGTCGCTCATTGCATCACGATAACCCATCGCAGCCGGTTTTCGTCCCGCCGCACCGCAGCGGCCGTGGCGGTGGACCCGGAAAGGCGGACCCGCCTATGGTCAACAAAACACGTGCCGGCATGAGGGAGGGGGCGAGACCATGCGGCTGGGCCTGTTCATGATGCCCTTACACCGCCGCGGCCTGAGCTACGGCGCGATGTATGCGCAGGACCGCGCCGCCATCCTGCATGCCGACGCGCTGGGTTATGACGAGGCCTGGGTCGGCGAGCACTACTCGGCCAAGGTCGAGCCGATCACCAACCCGCTGCAGTTCCTCTCGGCGCTGATCTACCAGGCGCCGCACATCGCCTTCGGCACCGGTGTGCTGGCGCTGGCGCACCACAACGCGGCCAAGACCGCGGCCGACCTCGCCATGTTCGACCACATGTCGGGAGGCCGCCTGCTGTTCGGCATCGGGCCCGGCGGCCTGCCGTCGGACCACGAGCTGTTCGGCCTGGACGACCCGCCGCAGCGCGGCCAGCGCATGCTCGACACCCTCGACCTGATCCAGCGGATCTGGGCCAGCGACCCGCCCTACGACCTGCCCGGCCGGTTCCAGTCGGTGCGGATCGTCGACAGCTTCGACCCCGACCTCGACATCGGCGTGATGCCGAAGCCGCTGCAGCCGGGCGGGCCGCCGGTGTTCACCTCGGCGATGAACCGAAATTCCGGCATGGCGCGGCTCGCCGGCAGCCGCGGCTGGGGCCTGATCTCGGCCAACTTCAACGTCGACGGCCACACCGCCACCCACTGGGCCGGCTATGCCGCCGGCGCCGCCGAGGCCGGCCGCCGGCCCGACCGCGGACTGTGGCGCATCGCCCGCAGCATCGTCGTCGCCGACACCGACGCCGAGGCGGCGTCCTATCTGGCGCGGCCCGACAGCGGCGTCACCGCCTACTACCACTATCTGCGCGTCCAATTCGAAGGCGCCAAGCTGCTCGGCATCCTGAAGGAAGACGAGGCGATGGCCGACGCCGACGTCACCGACGCCTATTGCATCGACCGCATGGTCGTCGCCGGCTCGGTCGACACCGTCGTCGCCCGCCTGCTGCGGCTGGCGGAGACCGTCGGCCCGTTCGGCGGCCTGCTCGCCGCCTTCCACGACTGGGACGACGAGCCGTTCTGCCGCCGGTCGATGGCACTGCTGGCGCAGGCGGTGATGCCCCGGCTGCGCGCCGCGCTCGGCATGGCGGCGGGGACCTGAGGCGATGGCACGTGCGTGGCTGCTGCTGCCACTGTTCGCCTGGCTGGCGCTCGCGCCCGCGTCCCGGGCCCAGCCGGCCTGGCAGGCCGGATGGTCGGCGGACGAGGCCAAGGCGGTGCAGGAATCGCTGATCTGGTCCGGCGACTATTTCGGCCTGATCGACGGCCAGGTCGGCAACCTGACCCGGCGCGCGATCGCCGACTGGCAGGGCGACAACGGCTATGCCCCGACCGGCTATCTGGAGCCGGCGCAGGCGGCGCGGCTGGTCGACGCGGCGGCGGCTCTGCGCCAGGAGATCGGCTTCGGCCTGCTCAGCGACCCGGCCACCGGCATCACCGTCGGCTTCCCCTTCGTTTTGATGGACGCGATCCCGCGGCCGCTGGACCAGTATGGCGTGGAGTATGTCGCTGCCGACGGCACCGCCTCGATGACGCTCAGCCGCTTTCCCTGCCCCGACGCGGCATGCTGGGATTCGGTCTACGATGGGGTACGCGCCAACCTGGACGGCGTCGCCTATGAGTACCACGGCGACAGCCAGATTTCGGTCAACGGCACCAGCGGCGGCCAGTACGTCGTCTATTTCGCCCGCCGGCCGGCCGCGACCGCCGCCGTGTTCCAGCTGACGATGCCGCGCGAAAACCCGCTGTGGCTGTCGCTGGCGATGGCGATCGGCACCTACATCGACCCGTTCACCGACCGCGGCCTGACCCTGGTGCCGCTGCTGCCGCCGGCGCCGTGACGGCCCGTCAGCCGGCGGGCGCCGGCGCCGGTACCCTTGCTTCGCCCTGGAACCGGCGCCCCATCCACTGCCGCAGCAGATAGGCCAGCGCGATGGTGCCGAGCTGCGTCAGCGCGTGCATCGCCCGGCCGTCCTGTGCCGGCAGCAGCGTGCGGAACACCAGCCCGACGAACGAGGCGTGGGTCGCCGCGAACAGCAGGCAGATGCCGTTCAGGTGCCAGGTCAGCCACCAGTCCGCCGCCGCCCGCCCGGGCGAGAAACCGAGCATCGCGCCGCCATAGACCAGGCCGATGACCGAGAAGCCGACGGCCAGCACGTCCCACTTCAGGATGCCGACCACCAGCAGCACGGCGCCGAGTCCGACCATGAGCGTCGCCAGCGTCAGATAGGTCCGCCCGCGGAACCGGCCGGCATCGCCGCGCTCGCGCACCGCCCGCCAGGCGGTCCAGCCCGCCGTGGCCAGCACGACCGCGAGATAGACCAGCTGCATCGCCTTGGCCGGCCCTTCGTCGCGCACCGCCTGCAGCGTGATCGGCACCACGCTGACCAGCAGCGGCGCCAGCAGGATCAGATAGCGCCGCCCCCACCGCCGATGGCGGTCCGATCCCTTCGGCGCGGTCAGCGCCTGCCAGTACATCGCCAGCGCAAGCAACCCGACGGCGGCGTGAGGACCATAGATCAGCAACTGTGACATGGACCGGCTCCCGCAGATTATTTACATATGTAAACTAGCATCGAACTTTACATGTGTAAAATGAAAACGACGAGCCTCACCGCCGAGACCACCGACCGCATCCTCGACACCGCCTGGTCGCTGATCGTGCGCACCGGGCGCAGCGACGTCAGCCTGGCCGAGATCGCCCGGCTGGCCGGCGTCTCGCGCCAGGCGCTGTACCTGGCGTTCGGCGACCGCACCGGCCTGCTGGTGGCGATGGCGCGCCGCGCCGACGCGGCCAGCGCGCATTCACGGCGGATGCAGGCGATCGCGTCGGGAGACGGCGCCGACGGCGCCGCGCTGCACGCCTTCGTCGACGCCTGGCTCGACCACCTGCCCGAGATCTATCCCGTCGGCGTGCTGCTGGTCGCCGCCGCGGTCACCGATCCGGCCGCCGCCTCGGTGGTGCGCGACCGCATGGAAGGCAGCCTGCTCGACAAATACGCGGCGATCCTGGTCCGCCTGGCACGGGCAGGCGGGCTTGTCGGCGACTGGCAGCCGAAGGACGCGGCCGCCTTCTGCTGGTCGCTGACCCACATCGACGCCTGGAAGAACCTGGTCGAGGGCCAGGGCTGGACGCCGGCCCGGTTCCGCTCGGTCTGCCACGCGGTCATCGACCGCACGCTGCTCGCGGGCTGACTCCGGACGGGCGCAACGCCACGGTAAGTGGAGCGAGGAAATCGGGAATTCTGGCGGAGGGAGCGGGATTCGAACCCGCGTTACGTTTCCGTAAACACGCTTTCCAAGCGTGCGCCTTCAGCCACTCGGCCACCCCTCCGCAGGCCACCGGCAGCGGCCGGTGGACGGCGGGGGTCTACATAGCAACTGGGGCGGGCGGCGCCAAGCGGAATGGCCGAAAAGCCGCCGCAATCGCGGGCAAATCTGCCCGCCGATCCGCCCGCGCCGACCCGGCGCGGGCCAACATGAAACCTTGGACCGGGCCGGGCGTTGGGTCTTGACGCGGCCGGGACGGATCACGGTAATGCCACCGCGTCAGCGCTAGGCGAAGGAGCCCGATTCGTGGACCCGCACAAGTGGCCCGCCCCGAGCGAGGCGACGCAACACCGCAAGCCGGCCAGCCGCCGCCGCCTGCTGAGCTGGGCGGGCGGGGCCGTGGTCGCGGCCGCCGCCGGCGTCGGCCTCGTTGCGGCGCCGCCGTCGCGTGCCGCCGGCGTGCTGCTGGCCGACGGCTCCGACTTTTCCGCCCCGGCCGATACCGAGTGGCGGCCGATCCGCATCGGCGTGTTCGGCGATTCGCTGGCCGACGGCATCTGGGCCGGGCTGTACCGCACCCTGCAGCGCAACGAGCGCTTCGAGGTCGCCCGCCACACCGAGGTGTCGAGCGGGCTGGCGCGGCCCGACTTCTTCGACTGGGAGGCGGAGTTGGGCGACGTGCTGGCGTCGGAGACGATCGACGTCGCCGTGGTCTGCTTCGGGCTGAACGACAACCAGCCGGTCTACTACGAGGGTCGGCGCCAGTTCTCCTTCGCCTCCGACGAATGGAACCAGGTCTATACCCAGCGCGTCGCCGCATTCATCGACCGGCTGCAGCAGTCCGGCGTGCCGGTGTTCTGGGTCGGCCTGCCGACGGTGCGCGACGACGACTTCGGCGCCCAGATGGCGCATCTGAACGACATCTACGCCACCGAGGCGCTGCTGGCCGACGCGACCTTCGTGCCGACGCTGGCCATCACCGCCGACGCCGACGGCGCCTATTCCGCCTATCTGCCGGACGAGAGCGGGCGCAACCGGCTGGTGCGGGCCAACGACGGCGTGCACTTCACCGGCCGCGGCTATGAGATGATCGCCAAGGAACTGCTTGCCGCCATGCAGCGCGAACTGACCTACATCGTCGTGGACGACAGTGCCAATGGCTGAGCTGGCGGCGGTGCCGGCGGCGATGCGTGGCTTGCGCGGGCTGGTGCGGACCGGAACGGCACTGGCGGCCGTCCTGGCGATCGGCGGCTGCGGCGCGTCGCGCGGCGATGCCTCCGCGCCGGGCCAGATCCCGCAGCTGTCGTGGCAGATGCCGGCCGGCAACGTGAACCCGGCCCCGTTCATGGCCCGGCTTCAGACCATCGTGTCGAGCGCGCCCGGCCCGGTCACGATCATCCAGCTCGGCGACAGCCACACTGCCGGCGACAAGTTCTCCGGCCGGCTGCGCGAGCTGTTCCAGAACCGCTATGGCGGCGCCGGCCGCGGCGAGATGGGCGCCGGCTCGCCGTTCGGCTTCTTCGAGCCGAGCCTGGTGGCCGTGGTGCAGACCGACGGCTGGCGCATCGAGAACAGCCGTTCCGGCGCCGCGATCGGCCCGTTCTCGATCAGCGGCTACACCGTGATCGGCGACAGCCCGACCGATTCGATGGTGCTGCAGAGCACCGAGCCGGCCGGATTCGAGGTGATCGAGATCGGCGCCTTCGAGCATCCCGGCGGCGGCTCGCTGGAGATCCTGGTCGACGGCCGCCAGGTCGGGGTGATGCGCACCAACGCCAACCGCAACCGGCTGGTCCGGTTCAGCCAGCAGGTGCTGCGCGGCAGCCGGCAGCTGGTGCTGCGGCCGATCGGCGACGGCGAGGTTTGGCTGTCCAGCTGGGACACCTACCGCAACACCCGCGGCGTGGTGCTGGAAAGCCACGGCATCGTCGGCGCCACCGTCGGCATCTCCAACCGCTGGGACCGCGACGCCTATCTCAGCGAGCTGACCGCCGCCGACCCGGCGATGGTGATCCTCGCCTACGGCACCAACGAGGGCTTCAACGACGACCTCGAGCCCGAGGAGTACCGCGCCGAGTTCTCCGCACAGCTGTCGCAGATCGAGGCGGCGGCGCCCAATGCGTCGATCGTCATCGTCGGCCCGCCCGACGCCGCGCGGCTGCCGGCCAACTGCCGCAGCGACGACGTCGAATCGATCACCTTTCCCTGCGGCCCGCTGAGCCAGAGCGACCGCGCCAATTATCGCGCGCTGTTCGGCGACAACGCCCAGGGCGCGGCCTGCCGCTGGCACCAGCCGCCGAACCTGGACATGGTCCGCGCCATCCAGGCCCAGGTCGCCAACCAGCGCGGCTATTATTTCTGGGACTGGTCGCGCGCGATGGGTGGCGCCTGCAGCGTGCACGAATGGGCGCAGCGCGAGCCGCCGCTGGCCCGGCGCGACCATATCCACCTGACCGACGAAGGCTATCGCCTCAGCGCCGACGCCCTGTTCCGCGATCTGACCGGCAGCGGGGCGGTCGCCAGCGTGCCGCGCGGCGACCAGCCCGGCCGCGGGCTCGACGACACCGGCCTGCGCGACGCGCTGGACGGCATGATGGAGCTGTCGCCGCCCTGAGGCCGCGCGGCGGGAGAAGGCGGCGGCCCTTCCTCCCGCTCCGGCCGGGCCAGAACCCGGTGCGCCGCCATTTCCGGCCCGGTCTCCGCCGGCGCCGGGGCCCGCCCCTCCGGGCGGCCGTTGAGAGGCCCGCGCCGCCGTGCTGTTCCCGACCGTCGATTTCCTGATCTTCTTCCTGGTCGTGTTCTTCGGCGCCTGGCTGCTGTACCGCCGGCATGACGGCCGCAAGCTGTTCCTGATCGCGGCCAGCTACGTCTTCTACGCGGCGTGGGACTGGCGCTTCTGCTTCCTGCTGCTCGGCAGCTCGCTGTTCAACTACGCCGCCGGCCTGCTGATGGACCGCCTGCATAGCCCGCGCAGGCGCAAGCAGGTGCTGATCGTCGCGGCCGCCGGCAACCTGGCCGTGCTCGGCTTCTTCAAGTACTTCGACTTCTTCGTCGAATCGCTGAACGACCTGTTCCTGAACCTCGGCATGGACCGCGAGCTGCCCTACATGGCGGTGATCCTGCCGGTCGGCATCTCGTTCTTCACCTTCCAGGGCATCTCCTACGTCGTCGACGTCTATCGCCGCGAGATCCGCGCCTCGACCTCGGTGCTGGACATCCTGCTGTACATCTCCTTCTTCCCGCAGCTGGTCGCCGGCCCGATCGTGCGCGCCTCGACCCTGATCCCGCAGATCCAGCGCGAGCCGGACAGCCGCGCGATCCTGGCCGGCTGGGGGGTCGTTCTGATCCTGGTGGGGCTGTTCAAGAAACTGATCGTCGCCAACTATTTGGCCACCGAGCTGGTCGACCAGGTGTTCTTCGACCCCACCTACTACGGCAGCTGGGACCTGCTGGTCGGCGCCTATGCCTATGCGGTGCAGATCTACTGTGACTTCTCCGGCTACAGCGACATGGCGATCGGCACGGCGGCGCTGCTCGGCTATCGCTTCGACAAGAATTTCGACCAGCCGTTCCGCGCCGCCAGCATCCGCGAATTCTGGCGACGCTGGCACATCTCGCTGTCGAGCTGGCTGCGCGACTATTCTACATCCCGCTCGGCGGCAGCCGGCACGGGCCGTGGAAGACCCGGCAACCTGATGATCACCATGCTGCTGGGCGGCATCTGGCACGGCGCGGCCTGGACCTTCGTGGTCTGGGGCCTGATGCACGGCCTGGCGCTGGCGGTGGAGAACCTGGTCACCCACCGCCGTCAGCTTGCGGTCCGCTCGGTGCTGCTGCGTGGATTGGGCGTGCTCTACACCTTCCACTTCGTCGTCCTCGCCTTCGTCTTCTTCCGGGCGGAGAGCATCGACTACGCCTGGCAGTATCTCGACGCGCTGGTCGGCAGCGTGGAGCCGTCGATGCTGGCGACGCCGTTCGTGGTCGGGCTGGTGCTGGTCGGGCTCGCCTTCCACTTCGTCCCGCCCAACGGCGTGGAGCGGACCGGCGCCGCCCTGAGCCGGCTGCCGGCGGCGGCGATCGGCGCGGTCGCCGCCATCGCCCTGGTCGCCATCGGCGCGATGGCGCCGGAGGGCGTCGCTCCCTTCATCTATTTCCAGTTCTGACCGGAGGGACGAATGAGCGCACCCGCAGCCATGCCGCCGGTTCCCGGCCATGTCGACCCCGCACGGCTCGGCCGCGCGATCCCGCTCGCCGCCGTGATCCGCCTGGTGCTGGTCGGCATGGCGCTGCTCGCCGTCTTCGGCTCGGAGGCGCTGCACCGCTATGCGGTCGACCTGCCGCTGTGGATGGCGCCGGTCAACGACTGGACGGTCGACGCGACCGCCGCCTGGCACGGCTGGATGCAGACAATCGGCGCCACCGCCCCGCACGACTGGATCGGACGCGCGGTCGAGGACTTGCGCATGGCCGGTGCCGCCGGCTGAGCGGGCCCGATTGCGCAGCGGCCGGGCGCTGCCTATCTATCATGCCGAGACCCGCGCCGACCGGCAGCCGGCCGCCGCCCGCCGGGCCGCTGCAACGCCTGGACCCGCCCCCTCACAGTCCGGAGCAGCCTCATGCTGCGTTTCCTGATCCGCCTGCTGGCCCTTCCGTTCCTTGTCGCCGCCCTCGCCACGCTGGCGGCCGCGGTCTACATGATCGTGCAGGGCGTCGACGTGTCGCTGCCGGCCGGCCAGGTCTGGACCGAGCTGGACTCGCCCAGCCTCAACCTGGCCGAGGCCATCGTCGACCGCTATGTCGCGCCCAACGTGTTCTATCCGGACCTGTGGTACGACGCGGTGGTGCCGCTGCTGGGCTGGCCCGCGTGGCAGGCCGTGCTGGCGGTGATGTTCGGCGCGGCCGTGATCGGCCTGATCCTGTGGCGGCTGGGCGGCATCGGCCGCCGCCGTCCGGTCGACTGAGGCTGCGCGGGCGTGCGCTCGCGTGGCCGACGGGCAACAAATCCTTAATATGGAACCGGCGCGTGCGGATTCGCGTTCGGCATGTCTGGTTTGCGCACAAGGCGTTGGCCGCCATGTTGCACAAATACCACGAAGTCGGGCTAGTTGTGTGAAAATGGCAACTGTCGGCCGCGATGCTGCGGCCATCCGATTGCGAAGGCCCGATTTTGGTGTTTATTATGGCGGCACATTCGCCGAGCGAGTCCGCGATGGGCTTGCGACGCGACCGGATGCATAACAAGGTTTCTACGCCATTCGGTTGGCATGACGCTGAGAGAAGGGGTTCCTCAATGACGACTGCTTCGAAGCTTGCCGCTGTCGCCATCGCGCTCGGGTTCGCCGTCGCTGGCTGCAGCAACTCCGGTACCTTCCCGGGCCCGTCCGACGACCAGGTCGGCAACCCCTATGGCGACGGCCCGCTGCCGCTGGGTCTGTCGGCGCCGGAAGCGTCGTCCGAGGGCTGATCCCGCTGCGGGCCCTGCCGGGCCCGCCGGATCCCGGATTCGAAGCAGCGCGAGGCTGGTTGCCTCGCGCTGTTTTCATTTGAACGCCGCTTCTCGTTCTTGGACAGCGCGGCCTGTGGCTCGCGCCGACGGATGTTTTCGCAGCGGCCGCGCCGCTCAGGCCGGCGCGTCGGTCGCAGCCACGCTGAACGCGTCGCGGAACCGGCGCAGCGCCAGTTCGTCGTCGCCGGACGCGAAGGCCTCCATGCCCACCGTGCCGCGCCAGCCGGTCTCGGCCAGCGCCCGCGCCACCGCGGGATAGTTGATCTCGCCGGTGCCGGGCTCGCAGCGGCCGGGCACGTCGGCCACCTGCACCTCGCCGATCCACGGCGCCGCCCGGCGGATCAGCTCGATCAGGTTCCCTTCGCCGATCTGGGCGTGATAGACGTCCAGCATCAGCCGCAGCGCCGGCTTGTCGACCGCGCTGACCAGCGCCAGCGTGTCTTCCGCCCGGCCGAACGGCACGCCGGGGTGGTCGACCGGCGCATTCAGGTTCTCCAGCACGAACGTCACGCCTTCGGCCGCGCCCAGCCCGGCGATGCGATCCAGCGTCTGTGCGGCCTTCAGCCACATCGCGCCGGTCACCGCGCCGGCCGGCTGCACCGGCAGGCCGCGGTTGTCCAACCCGGTGCCGTGCAGGTTCAGCCGCGGGATGCCCAGCCGCTTCGCCACCGGGATCGACTGTTCGGCGGTGCGGATCAGCTCGTCCGCGCCGTCGTCGTCGGCCAGCGTGCCGGTGACGTAGCCGGTCATCGACGAGAAGGTGGCGCCGGTGTCGACCAGCGCGGCGATGTCGTGCCGGGTCCAGTCCCAGATCTCGACCTGGAAGCCCAGCGCGTCGATGCGCCGGATCCGTTCCGCGATCGGCAGCTGCCGGAACACCATTTCCGCGCAGACCGCCAGCGTGAACGGCGATCCGTCGAACCTGCCCCTGCCTTCGGCCATTGCTGGTCTCCTTCCGCGCCCGGCGTCGGCGCGTTCAGCCGTCGCCCATCTTCAGCGCGGCGATGAAGGCCGACTGCGGGATCTCGACATTGCCGAACTGGCGCATGCGCTTCTTGCCCGCCTTCTGCTTCTCCAGCAGCTTCTTCTTGCGGGTGATGTCGCCACCGTAGCACTTGGCGGTGACGTCCTTGCGCAATGCGCTCACCGTCTCGCGCGCGATAACCTTGCCGCCGATCGCCGCCTGCACCGCGATCTTGAACAGCTGGCGGGGGATCAGGTCCTTCAGCCGCTGGCACAGCATCCGACCGCGGAACTCGGCCTGGTCGCGGTGGACGATCAGCGCCAGCGCGTCGACCGGCTCGCCATTGACCAGGATCGCCACCTTGACCAGATCGCCGCGGCGGTATTCCGCCACCTCGTAGTCGAAGCTGGCATAGCCGCGGCTGACCGACTTCAGCCGGTCGTAGAAGTCGAACACCACCTCGTTCAGCGGCAGCAGGTAGACCGCCATCGCCCGGTTGCCGACATAGGTCAGCTCCAGCTGCTCGCCGCGGCGTTCGGTGCACAGGGCCAGCACGGCGCCGAGATGCTCGTCCGGCACCAGGATGGTCGCCTTGATCCACGGCTCCTCGATATGGTCGATCTTGACCACCTCGGGGAAGTCGGCCGGGTTGTGCAATGCGATCGTCTGGCCGTTGGTCATGTGGATCTTGTAGACCACGCTCGGCGCGGTGGTGATCAGGTCCAGGTCGAACTCGCGCTCCAGCCGCTCCTGCACGATCTCCAGGTGCAGCAGGCCGAGGAAGCCGCAGCGGAAGCCGAAGCCGAGCGCCGCCGATGTTTCGGGTTCGAAATGGAAGCTGGAATCGTTCAGCGCCAGCTTGGTCAGGCTGTCGCGCAGATTCTCGAACTCGCCGGCGTCGGTCGGGAACAGGCCGCAGAACACCACCGGCACCGACGGCTTGAAGCCGGGCAGCGGCCGGTCGGCCGGCCGGCGCGCCTCGGTCAGCGTGTCGCCGACCTTGCAGTCGGCCACCGACTTGATCGAGCCGGTGACGAAGCCGATCTCGCCGGGGCCGAGTTCGTCGACCAGCACGCCCTTCGGCGTCAGCACGCCGACCCGGTCGATCTCGTGCACAGCGCCGGTCTGCATCATCTTCAGCTTCATGCCCTTGGCCAGGCGGCCGTCGCGCACACGCACCAGGATGACCACGCCGAGATAGGAATCGTACCAGCTGTCGACCAGCAGCGCCTTCAGCGGGGCCTTGGCGTCGCCGGCCGGCGCCGGCAGGCGGCGGACCAGCGCCTCCAGCACGTCCTCGATGCCGAGCCCGGTCTTCGCCGAGATCAGCACCGCGTCGCTGGCATCCAGGCCGATCACGTCCTCGATCTGGCTGCGCACGCGGTCGGGCTCCGCCGCCGGCAGGTCGATCTTGTTCAGCACCGGCACGATCTCGTGGTCCGCGTCGATCGCCTGGTAGACGTTGGCAAGCGTCTGCGCCTCCACCCCCTGGCTGGCGTCGACCACCAGCAGCGAGCCCTCGCAGGCGGCGAGCGAGCGGCTGACCTCGTAGGAGAAGTCGACATGGCCGGGCGTGTCGATCAGGTTGAGGACATAGTCCTCGCCGTTCTTCGCCGTGTAGCGCAGCCGCACCGTCTGCGCCTTGATGGTGATGCCGCGTTCGCGCTCGATCTCCATCGAATCGAGGATCTGGGCGCGCATCTCGCGCTGGTCGACGCCGCCGCAGCGTTCGATCAGGCGGTCGGCCAGCGTCGACTTGCCATGGTCGATATGGGCGATGATCGCGAAGTTGCGGATGTGTGCGAGATCGGTCATTGCGCGCTTCGGTCGAGGGCCTGCGATACGAGGTGGGCGGTCGGCAGCGGCAGCGCCCGGCGCCGCCGGACCTGCGGTCCGGGGCGACATCGGCGCGGCAATGCCTATATTATGCCGGTCCCTTCCGCCTGACGGTCCCCCGTGCGACGGACAGGCGAATATAGTCACCGCGGCCGGCGGCGCAAGTCGCAGCCATTGCCGCCCGTTTCGCGCGCCCCGCGCACCCATTGAACCGGGAAACGCCTCGATGAACGCCTCGCTGTCCACCCATGCCCAGGCCGCCGCCGAACCCGGCGTGCCGGCCGCCGCGATCGAGGCGGTGGGCCTGACCAAGACCTACCAGCGCAAGAAGGCGGCGCCGGTCCGCGCGCTCGACGACGTCACGTTGACGGTGCCGCGCGGCTCGATCTTCGGGCTGCTCGGGCCCAACGGCGCCGGCAAGTCGACCTTCATCAACATATTCGCCGGCCTGACCCGCAAGACGTCCGGCGGCGGCAGCATCTGGGGCATCGACATCGACCGCGACCCGCGCCAGGCCCGCGCCGCCATCGGCGTGGTGCCGCAGGAATTGCACATCGACCCGTTCTTCACCCCGCGCGAGGCGCTGGAGGTGCAGGCCGGGCTCTACGGCGTGCCGCCGGCCGAGCGGCGCACCGACGACATCCTCAAGGCGGTCGGCCTCGCCGACAAGGCCGGCGCCTACACCCGCACGCTCAGCGGCGGCATGAAGCGGCGCCTGCTGGTGGCCAAGGCGCTGGTGCACCAGCCGCCGGTGCTGGTGCTGGACGAACCGACCGCCGGCGTCGACATCGAGCTCAGGCAGCAGCTGTGGTCCTATGTCCGCGAGCTGCACGCCGGCGGCGTCACCATCGTGCTGACCACCCACTATCTGGAGGAAGCCGAGGAGCTGTGCGACACCATCGCCATCATCAACCATGGCAAGGTGATCGCCTGCGAGCCGACCCAGAAGCTGCTGGGCTCGCTCGACGCCAAGGACCTGATCATCCGCGTCGACCACGACCTGACCGCGCCGCCCGACAGCATGGCGGGCATGACCGTCGCGCTGAGCGCACCCAACACCCTGCGGGTCAGCTACCAGCCGAGCGCGACGCCGGTGGAACGCATCCTCGATGCCGTCCGCGCCGCCGGCCTCGGCATCGTCGACCTCAGCACGGTCGAATCCGACCTGGAAGACGTGTTCCTGCGCCTGACCCGGCCGCATTGACGGCCGCGCGGGCCCGGCGCCCGGCGCCCGGCGTCAGCCGAACAGGGCGTCGATGTCGTCCTGGCTGATGGCGGCCTCGGCATCCGTCGCCGGCGCGGCCTGCGACAGCACCGGCCCGGTCAGCGCCACGTCGTCGTCCATCCGGTCCAGATGCTCCGGCACCGGCATCGCCTCGAGTTCGTTGGAGCCCCACAGGTTGACCATGCGGCCGAGCCGGTCCTCGATGTACTTCAGCACATCGACGACCTTGCGGGTGCGCTGGCCGGTGATGTCCTGGAAGTTCGACGCCTCGTAGATCG
The DNA here is from genome assembly GCA_041396705.1 of Alphaproteobacteria bacterium. Classification (NCBI taxonomy): domain Bacteria; kingdom Pseudomonadati; phylum Pseudomonadota; class Alphaproteobacteria; species Alphaproteobacteria bacterium. The sequence goes on along the minus strand of JAWKYB010000007.1, from coordinate 124,311 downwards.
CGGTGATCGCGTCGACCATCATGTCGGTGGCGTTGGCGACGATCTGGTTGTCGGGCATCATGTCCTTCATGTGCGAGATCTGCTCTTCGAGCTTTTCCGCCGCTTCCAGAATCGTCGAGGTGGCCTGCTCGGTCTGCTCGACGATGGCGTCGAGCTGCAGGCTGGCCCGGGTGATGTTGTCGTTCTGCGCCTTGGGATGACGCAGCGCCGCAATTTCTTCCTTGGTCTCCTTGATCCGCCCCTGCATGTCGAGGACGTCCTTGACCAGGCGCTCCTCGATCTCCTCCAGCTTGGGCAGGGCGCTGACCTTGGTGTCCAGCGCCTTGACCAGGTCCCGGATCTCCTGCAGCGCCTCGTCGCCGACGGCGGACAGATCGCCCCCCGCCGATGCCGCGCTCGGGCCCGCCTGCCCGTTGAGACGGCGCTCGATCCTGAAGACCTTCTGGTGAGGTGCGCTTGCCATGCCGAAGCCCCGAAAATGTTGACCTGCGCGGCGCCGCCGCCGGCGGATGACGCCCGCGGCCACGCCGCCGGCCGGTGAATGACCGGCCAACTATCCGGCAAAGGCCTAAAGCTTCGGTAAATCGCCGGCTCCGTCGACGGGCACCGAAGCGATTGCGGCGCGCCGCCGACACCGCGCCGCCGACACCGCGGCGCCGGCCCTAGCGGCCGACGGCGTAGCCCTGGGCGAACCGGGGATTGGCGGCGGCGAACAGCGCGTCGCCGCGCCGTCCGGCCATGCTCAGCCGGCCGCGCGACCAGTCCGCCTCCACATCGACCTGGTGGCCGCGGTCGCGCAGCGCCGCCATCACCGCAGGCGCGAATCGGCCCTCCATCTTCAGCCGGTTCAGCACCGTGGCCCGCGGATAGAACGACGACGGGAAGTGGACCATGTCGAACATCGGTGCGTCGATCGCCGCCTGCGCGTTCAGGCCGTGATGCAGCCAGCGCAGGAACAGCACCAGCGACCACTGGTCCTGGTTGTCGCCGCCCGGCGTGCCGAAGGCGATGCCGCCGTCCGGGCCCAGCGCCAGCGACGGCGACAGCGTGGTGCGCGGGCGGATCCCCGGCTTCAGCGCCGCCGCCGCGCGCTCGTCGAGCCAGAACATCTGTGCCCGGGTGCCGAGGCAGAAGCCCAGTTCGGGGATGACCGGGCTGGAGTGCAGCCAGCCGCCCGAGGGCGTGGCCGAGACCATGTTGCCCCAGCGGTCGACCACATCGAGATGGCAGGTGTCGCCCGGCATCGCGCCGGTATGCTGCACCGTCGGCTCGCCGAACCCGGCGGCGCCGGCGGCCCGCAACTCCGCCGCCGCCATCGCGGTGCCGCTGGGCATGAACGGCGTGCCGCCGGCATCGCCGGGGCGCAGCGTCGCCGACGACGCCTGCGGGTCGATGAGCGCACGGCGCGCCGCGGCGTAGCCGGCCGACAGCAGCCGGTCCGCCGGCACGTCGACATGCAGCGGATCGGCATACCAGGCGTCGCGGTCGGCGAAGGCGAGCTTCGCCGCCTCGGTGACGGTATGCACGAAATCCGTGCCGAGCGGATCCATTCCGGCCAGCGGCATGTCGGCCAGCATGGCCAGTTGCTGCAGCAGGACCGGGCCCTGGCTCCAGAAGCCGGGCTTGAACACGCGCCAGCCGTGATAGTCCAGGCTGAGCGGCGGCTCCACCGTCGCGCGCCAGCCGGCCATGTCGTCGCCGGTCAGCAGCCCGGTGTGGCGGGCGCCGGACGTGTCCATCACCGCCTGGGTACGGCAGAACCGGTCGATCGCCTCGGCGACGAAGCCGCCGTACCAGGCATCGCGCGCCGCCTCCAGCCGGTTCTCGCGGCTGCCGCCGGCGGCCGCGCTCTCCGCCAGCAGCCGGCGATAGGTCGCCGCCAGCGCCGCGTTGCCGAACAGCTCGGACAGCGGCGGCGGGGCGCCGTTCCTGAGATAGACCGCGGCCGAACTCGGCCACTCGTCGCGGAACAGGTCGGCGACTGCGCCGATCGCTTCGACGATGCCGGGCACCAGCGGATAGCCGCCGGCGGCATAGCCGATCGCGGGCTCGAGCACGGCGGCCAGGTCCATGGTGCCGTAGTCGCGCAGCAGCAGCATCCACGCGTCGAACGCGCCCGGCACGCAGGCGGCCAGCAGTCCGGTGCCGGGGACGAGGTCGAGGCCGAGGCCGCGGTAATGCGCGATGGTCGCCGCCCGCGGCGAGACGCCCTGGCCGCAGATCACGTCGACGTCGCCGGTGTCGGCGCGATAGGCCAGCAGCGGCATGTCGCCGCCGGGGCCGTTCAGATGCGGCTCCACCACCTGCAACACGAAGCCGGCCGCGACCGCGGCGTCGAACGCGTTGCCGCCGCGCTCGAGCATCGCCATGCCCGTCGCCGAGGCCAGCCAGTGGGTCGAGGCGACCATGCCGAAGGTGCCGCGCAGTTCGGGGCGGGTGGTGAACATGAGGATTTCCTTGTCGTCGCCGGCAGTCGGGCAGGGATCGAAACGGACCGCCGCGCCCTTGCACGGCACCCGGCGCACCCCCAAGATGCTTAGCGCATTTGACCAGAGGGCGACCATGCCGATTCCGCACCCCTATCTGATGTTCATCGGTGACGCCCACGACGCGCTGGCGGCGAAGACCGCGCGCGGCGTGGTGCACTGGCGGCCGGAATGGTGCCTGGGCCAGCTTCGGCTTCCCGGCTGCAACGCCGACCTGGGCCTGGCCGACATGACGGTGCGCGAGGCGGAGATCGCCGGCGCCCGCACGCTGGTGGTCGGCGTCGCCAACCGCGGCGGCGTCATCGCCGACGGCTGGATCCCGGTCATCGTCGAGGCGCTGGAACGCGGCATGGATGTGGCCAGCGGCCTGCACCAGCGGTTGACCGACCGCCCGGCAATCGCCGAGGCGGCCCGCCGGCACGGCCGCCGGCTCTATGACGTGCGTCACCCCGACCGCGAATTCGCCGTCGCCACCGGCGCGCCGCGCAGCGGCCGACGCCTGCTCGCGGTCGGCACCGACGTGTCCTGCGGCAAGATGTACACCACGCTGGCGCTGGAACGGGAGCTGCGCGCCCGCGGCGGCAAGGCCGATTTCCGCGCCACCGGCCAGACCGGCATCCTGATCGCCGGCAGCGGCGTCTCGGTGGACGCGGTGGTGTCCGATTTCGTCTCCGGCGCCGCGGAATGGCTGTCGCCGGCGGCCGACCCGGACCACTGGGACCTGATCGAGGGCCAGGGCTCGCTGTTCCACACCTCCTATGCCGGCGTCAGCCTGGGCCTGCTGCACGGTGCCCAGCCGCAGGCGCTGGTGATGTGCCACGACCCCGCCCGCAAGACCATGCGCGGGCTCGGCGACCGGCCGCTGCCTGACCTGGCGGAATGCATGGACCTCAACCTGTTGTGTGCGCGGATGGTCTCGCCCGAGGCGCGCTTCGTCGGCCTGTCGTTCAACACCTCGGGCCTGCCCGAGGCCGACCGTCGCCGCGCGCTCGACGCGGCCGCGGCCCGGTTCGACCTGCCCTGCGTCGACCCGGTGCTGACCGGCGTGGCCGCGATCGCGGACGCGCTGGCGTGACTACTGCTGTCACGACTGCGGCCGTCATCACGGCACGGCTGGAGAGCTGGCCGCTGCGGCAGCGCTTCGTCACCAGCCACGGCGCCAAGACGTCGGCCGCGGCCGTGGTCGCAACGGTGCGGGCCGGGCCGTTCGCCGGCCGCGGCGAGTGCATCCCCTATCCGCGCTACGACGAGACGCCGGCGAAGACGCTGGAAGCGATCGCGACGGCCGCGCCGGCGCTGGCCCGCCATCCGGACCGGGCCGCCCTGGCCGCGCTGCTGCCGCCCGGCGCGGCCCGCAACGCGCTCGACTGCGCGCTGTGGGACCTGGAGGCGAAGCGGGCCGGCCGCCGCGCCTGGGACCTGGCCGGCGTCGCCATGCCGGCGCATGTCGTCACCGCCTACAGCCTCAGCGCCGAGGCGCCGGCAGCGATGGCCGATGCGGCGCGCGCCCATGCCGGCCGGCCGCTGCTGAAGATCAAGCTGGTCGGCGACGGCCGCGACCTGGAGCGGGTCGACGCCGTGCGCGGCGCGGCGCCGGCCGCACGGCTGATCGTCGACGCCAACGAAGGCTGGACCGTCGACGACTACCGCGCGCTGGCGCCCGCGCTGGGCGAACGCGGCGTCGCCCTGATCGAGCAGCCGCTGCACGCCGACCGCGACGCGGCGCTGGCCGAGTTGCCGCACCCGGTGCCGGTCTGCGCCGACGAATCCGCCCATATCGCCGCCGACGTCGCCGGCCTCGCCAGTCGCTACGATGCGGTCAACATCAAGCTCGACAAGAGCGGCGGGCTGACCGAGGCGCTGGCCATGCGCGACGCGGCACGCGCGGCCGGCATGAAGGTGATGGTCGGCTGCATGTTGGCGACCTCGCTGTCGATGGCCCCGGCGCTGCTGGTCGCGGCCGGCGCCGACGTCGTCGACCTCGACGCCCCGCTGTGGCTCGCCCGCGACCGCATCCCGGCCCTGGCCATCGACGCCGCAAGCCGCATCGATCCGCCGGCCGCCGAGCTGTGGGGTTGACGCAGCAATCGCGTCTGCCCCCTGTCAATCCGACCATCGAGCCGCTATCTCTGCCCTGACGCAACCAGCACGCCCGGCCCCATGTCCACATTCAACATCGGCGAGGTCTTCAGCGAGAGCCTGCGCTTCCTGTTCCGCCAGCTGCGCGCGATGGCCGTGCTGGCCGTGGTGCCCTATGGCTTGCTGGTCGGCGCGTTGATCCTGATCGACTATGCCACCGCCGAGCACATGGCCCGGTTCCAGGCCGACATGGCCGCGTTCCAGGACTATCTGGCGCAGACCGGTCCGGACCCCGACATCGAGGTCGCCATCCAGGGGCTGGTCATTTCGCTGCCGTCCGGCCACAGCCTCGACTTCGGACCGGTGCTGCTGGTCAACCTGATCTCCGTGCTGGCCCTGCTGATCGTGCCGTTGCCGTTCAAGGTCGCCTGGCTGCGCTATTCCCTGCTTGGACCGCAGGCGGAGCCGGTGCGGCCCGGCTATCGCTTCGGCCCGCGCGAGCTGCGCTTCCTCGGCTACACCCTCGGCGTTGCGGCGTTGATGGCCGCGATCCTGATGCTGTTCGCCGGCATCGGCGGCGTCATCGGCGGCGCCGCGGCGGCCCTGTTCCTGCTCGGCGGAATCGGGCTCGCGCTGTGGATCGGCGCCCGGCTCTATTTCGTGTTTCCGCCAACCGCGATGGGGCTCGCCGGCGGCCTCGGCCGGGCCTGGCAGGAAAGCCGCGGCCAGGCCTTCAAGCTGCTGGTGCTGACCCTGATCGTCGGCCTCGTCTTCCTGGTGCCGACCCTGCTGCTCGGCATGGTGCTGGCAAGCGTGCCGCTGGTCGGCACCGTGCTGATGCTGGCGGTGCAGGCGGTGGCCGACGCGGCGCTGTGGACCGCGCTCGGCTTCGCCTACTGGAAAACCACGGGCATTCCCGGGCCCGGCGGCCGGCTCGGCGCCAAGGCGTCCACGTGACCGCGACCGGCTGGCCGGCGCCGCGGCTGGCCCGGCTCGCCGCGGCACTCGCCGAAACCGGCCTGGCCGGCACCGCCGCGGCGCCGACCGCGGCCGATCTCGTGCCGCTGCCGGCGGCCGGCGTCGCCCACGACCACGTGGCCATCCGCGGCGCCGGGCGTGTGGTCCGCCTGCCGCGGATGAGCCAGAGCGGGCGCGCGGCCGCCGACAACCTGACCTATCAGGCGGCCTGCTTCGCACGCGCCGCCGCCAGCGGCGCCACCCCGCGGCTGCACGGCCTGCTGCAGCCGAGCGCGGACTGGCCGATGGGCGGGCTGGTGGTCGACGCCGTCGCCGGCCGGCCGCCGCGGCTGCCCGACGACCTGCCGGCGATCGCCCGCTGCCTCGCCGCCATCCACGCCCTGCCGGCGCCGCCCGCCTTCGCGCCACTGCCGCTGCACGCCGACCCGGTCGGCGCCACCCTGGCCGCCATCGCCGAGCAGGCCGCCTGGCTGGACCGGGCCGACCTTGCGGCCGACTCGGTGGCGCTGATCCGCGGCGAGATCGCCATGGCGCAGGCCGCCGCCCCGGCCCTGCCTGCCGGCCGCCCGCCGCACCTGCAGGCGCTGGTGGTCAGCGACGCCCATCCCGGCAACTACCTGGTCGACGCCGACGGCAAGGCCTGGTTCGTCGACCTGGAAAAGGCGGCCTACGGCCAGCCGGCGATCGACATCGCCCACGTCACCCTGCCGACCTCCACCGGCTGGGACCGCCGGGTGGCCGGCTCTGTCGCCGCCGCCGACGTCGCCGCATTCGAGTCCGCCTGGTTGGCGGCGGTGCCTGCGCCGGTGGCCGATGCGGTGCGGCCGTGGCTTGCGCCCCTGCGTCGGCTGACCTGGCTGCGCACGGTGACCTGGTTCGCCCGCTGGCGCGCGCGCAGCGGCCTTGCCGGCGATCCGTGGAGCGCGGCCGACCTGCCGCCGCCGCTGCGCGCGCACATGGCCGCCCATGTCGCCAGCTCGCTGGCACCGCAAGCGCTGCGCGGGATACAGGCGATCCTGCCGCGGTGGTAACGGCCCGCAGCCGGCGGAGCAGGCCAGGCGCAACGGATCAGCCGGCATAGCCGCCGGCTTCGAGATAAGCCCGTTCCTCCGCCGTCGAGGTTCGGCCAAGGATCGCGTTGCGATGCGGAAACCGGCCGAATCGCAGCACGATGTCGCGATGATGGCGCGCACGCGCGGCACTGGCCGGCACGCATGCGTCGGCCAGTGTCACCGACCGCTCCTGGTCTGCGGGATCCTCCGAATGGCCGAGCGGGAGAAGCAGAAACAAGCGGACGTCGTCCGCGACCCGCTCCCAGAGGCCGCGCCCGAGCGCCTGCTCGGATACGAGCCGCGCGATCGGATCGGTCGCATACATCCACGGGGTGCCGCGGAAGGCATTGCGGGGATACTGGTCGAGCAGCAGCACCAGCGCCAGCGCGCCCTCGGGCGAGTCCGCCCACCGGTTCAGAGCGCCCCGTACCGCCCGGGAATATGCGGTGGCGAACCGGTCGCGGAAGACAACGTCGAAGGCGGGGTCCTTGGCGAACCATTTCTGCGGTCCGGCTTCGCGCCAGAACGCAATCAAGGCGTCGCGCAATGCGTCGGTCCCGCCGGCATCGGTCCCGGCGTCGGCAAACAAGGGGAGCGCTTGCGCAGTCATCCGGATCTCCTGATGTGGCACGCTGTCCGCAATCCAACCCGACCGGGACCGAAGGGACCGGCCGGCGGGAGAGCCACCGCGGCGTCGCGTCTTCGCGTGTGACGGGGCAGCGGTTGCCAAGGCTCAGGGTGTCGCTGGCAACAAGCTGAGTCCAGTGATACGATTTCTACGATATGCTGAACGAAATTGATCTATCGCGCGTCGACCTGAACCTGCTCGTGCTCTACGAAGCGGTGCTGCGCGAGCGGAATGTCGGTCGGGCCGCCGCACGGCTGAACCTGACCCCGTCGGCGGTCAGCCACGGTCTCGGGCGGCTCAGGCGGCTGCTCAACGACCCGCTGTTCCTGCGCACGCCGAAAGGCGTGGTTCCGACAGAGCGTGCGGAAGAACTGGCCGGCCCGGTGGGCGAGATCCTGGCCCGCGTGCGCGGCGTCATAGCCACAGCCGATGGGTTCGATCCGGCGACGTCGACCCGGCGGTTCCTGATCGGCGCGCCCGACGCTGTGCTGGCGGTCGTCAGCCGTGCGTTGCTCGACGACGTTCGACGGAAGGCACCGGATGTCGACATCGGCCTGCGGCACCTGCTCGCCGGACGCGGGCGCCTGTCAGAGAGAGCATGGGAAGGCATCCTGCCGATCCTGGAGGCGCGAGAGATCGATCTTGCCATCCTGCCGATCGACGGCGTGCCGGCGCGGTTCGAGGCTCGGGTGCTGTATCGCGAGGATTTTGTCGCGGTGTTCCGCAAGGGGCATGCGTTCGCGACCGACCCAAGTCTCGACCACTACTGCGCGCTGCGGCACCTGCTGGTCTCGCAGCCCGGACATGCCTTCGGCTTCGTCGACGAGGCGTTGGAGAAGCACGGCCGCACCCGTCGCGTCGCGGTCACCGCACCGAACTTCATGATCGGACTGGCGTTGCTCGCCGAGAGCGACCTTGTCGCGGCGATGCCGCGGCGGCTGGCCGTCACCTTCGCCACCCGGTTCGGGCTCGATACCGCCGCGCTGCCGCTGTCTGTCGCCGTCGGCGACATGCGGGTCGTCGTGCCGCGGTCGGCGATGGCGGACGCCGGCATCGCCTGGCTGTACGATACGGTGCTCGACTGCGCCGGCCCGGCATCAAGCCCGCGTGCGGACCGCAAGCCGGCCTCCTAGGAAGCCCGACCGCGCGATCGGCCGTCCGCCGCATGCGGCGGACGTTCGCCCGATTCGACCGACCAACAAGCGACTCGGCGAGTTCCCGGAACGTTCCCCGATTGCGCCAACATCTTGCGTCTTTTGTGGCGGAAATGGGGCAGCGACTCGGCGCGCGACTCGGGCGAGTCGGAAAACCGCGCGATTCGGCCATTTCCGACTCGGCTTGACGGCACCAACAGATTGGTATTTTCATGGTTTGTTCCGTGAACGCACGGGTATCTTGTGGGCATCGCCCGGATGGACGCCATGACCGGACCGCAGCGCGAGTCAACCCGTTCGCCCAAGCCGGTCCGCGCCAGCCGCCCGGCCCGCGGCACCGGTGCGAAGGCAGCCGGCCAGTCGAAGCCGCCGCCGGGGCGCGGAGCGCTCAGCAACCGGTCCGGCCGGTTCGAGCCGCTGCAGGGCCAGCCGGTCGACGACGGCTGGCCGGCGTGGCGCGACGACACCGACCCCGGCCCGCTGCGCACCGTCGTGGCGCCGGACGCGACCCGCAAGGTGATCGCCTGGAACAAGAGCCCGGACATCCCGTTCGACCGTTCGCTCAACCCCTATCGCGGCTGCGAGCACGGCTGCGTCTACTGTTTCGCGCGGCCGACCCATGCCTATCTCGGGCTGTCGGCCGGCCTGGACTTCGAGAGCAAGCTGTTCGCCAAGCACGACGGGCCCGCACTGCTGCGCCAGGAGCTGGCCAGGTCCGGCTATCGCTGCGCGCCGATCGCGCTGGGCGCCAACACCGACCCGTACCAGCCGATCGAGCGGCGCCTGCGCATCACCCGCGGCCTGCTGCAGGTACTGGCCGACTGCCGCCACCCGGTCGGCATCGTCACCAAGTCGCACGGGGTGCTGCGCGATCTCGACATCCTGCGCGCGATGGCCGCCGACAACCTGGCCTCGGTCGCCGTGTCGGTGACCACGCTCGATCCGGCGCTGGCGCGGGCGATGGAGCCGCGGGCGCCGACCCCGCCGGCGCGGCTGCAGGCGATTGCGGCGCTGGCCGAGGCCGGCATTCCGGTCTCGGTGCTGGCCGCACCGATGATCCCGGCGGTGAACGACGCCGAGCTGGAGGCGATCCTGGAGGCGGCGAGCCGGCACGGCGCCACCGGCGCCGGCTATGTGCTGCTGCGGGTGCCGCTGGAGATCGAGGGCCTGGTCGGCGAGTGGCTGGACACGCACCGGCCCGGCCTGGCGAAGAAGGTGTTCGCGCTGCTGCGCCAGGCGCATGGCGGCCGCGCCTACAAGGCGGCCTGGGGCCACCGCCAGCGCGGCGCCGGCCCCTATGCCGACATGCTGGCCGCCCGATTCGCGGTCGCCTGCCGCAAATACGGCCTCAACCGCTCATGGCGGCCGCTGGAGACCGGCCTGTTCCGCCCGCCGCCACGGGCGGAGGACCGGCAGCTCGCCCTGTTCTGAGCCGATAGCGGCGAAGCCGGCACCGGCTTGACCGCGTCGCGGACGGTGCCGCACCCTGGCCGCCCCGACGGCCTGGAGCGAATCGGCCATGCCCGACCTGCGGCTGGAGCGGGCGGCCGGTGCGCCCGCCCATATCGTCTGCGGCATCGACGAGGTCGGCCGCGGCCCGCTGGCCGGGCCTGTGGTCGCCGCAGCCGTCTGCCTCGACCCGGCGGCGGTCCCTGCCGCGGTGCTGGCGCAGGCCGACGATTCCAAGACCCTGGCCAAGCGGCGCCGCGAGGCCCTGCACGCCCTGCTGACCGCGCCCGGCGCCGGCTGGATCGCCTGGGCGGTCGGCGTCGCCGAGGTGGAAGAGATCGACGGTCTCAACATCCTGCGCGCCAGCCACCTGGCGATGCGCCGCGCGGTCGCAGCGCTGCCGTGCCGGCCGGCGCATGCGCTGGTCGACGGCAACCGCGACCCAGGTCTGGATGGCGGAATCGGCTGCACCACCGTGGTCGGCGGCGACGGGCTCAGCCTGTCGATCGCCTGTGCGTCGATCGTCGCCAAGGTGCACCGCGACCGGTTGATGGCCGCCCTGGCCGCGGCGCATCCGGGCTATGGCTGGGAGCGCAATGCCGGCTACGGCACCGCCGAGCACCTGGCGGCACTCGGCCGGCACGGGCCGACGCCGCATCACCGGCGCAGCTTTGCTCCGGTTGCGGCCCTTTTTTAAACCCGCGTGCGCAGCGCAAGCCAAAAGAACCTGATTCTGAACAGTAATCCATCTTGACCACTTATCCACAGTCCCGCATGGTCGCGCCATGCCGGCCCGAAAGCGCGACAAGATCAGGTCCGTCCTGCCGCTGGACCGCGTGATCCAGGGGGATTGCGTGGCGGCGATGCATGCGCTGCCCGAGGCCAGCGTCGACCTGGTCTTCGCCGATCCGCCCTACAACCTGCAGCTGGAAGGCACGCTGCACCGGCCGAACAACACCCGCGTCGACGGCGTCGACGCCGCCTGGGACCAGTTCGCCAGCTTCGCCGACTACGACCGCTTCACCGCCGCCTGGCTTGCCGCCGCCCGGCGCATCCTCAAGCCCGACGGTGCGCTGTGGGTGATCGGCAGTTACCACAACATCTACCGGGTCGGCGCGATCCTGCAGGATTTGGGCTTCTGGCTGCTGAACGACATCGTCTGGCGCAAGACCAACCCGATGCCGAACTTCCGCGGCAAGCGCTTCACCAACGCGCACGAGACGCTGCTGTGGTGCGCGCGCGACAAGGATTCGCGCTACACCTTCCACTACGAGGCGATGAAGGCGCTGAACGAGGGCCTGCAGATGCGGTCGGACTGGGTGCTGCCGATCTGCTCCGGGCCCGAGCGGTTGAAGAACGGCGACGGCAACAAGGCCCACCCGACCCAGAAGCCCGAGGCGCTGCTGCACCGGGTGATCCTGTCGTCGACCGACCCCGGCGACGTCGTCGTCGACCCGTTCTTCGGCACCGGTACCACCGGCGCGGCGGCCCGCAAGCTCGGCCGCCATTTCATCGGGCTGGAGCGCGACCCCGACTACGTCACGCTCGCGACCGAGCGGCTGCGCGGGATCGCGCCGGTCGAGGATGCCGACCTGCTGCACACCCCGTCGAAGCGCCAGGAGCCGCGAATTCCGTTCGGCTGGGTGGTCGAGCGCGGGTTGCTGCGTCCCGGCGCCGAGCTGACCGACCCGGGCCGGACCGAGCGTGCGCGGGTGGCGGCCGACGGCGCCCTGCTCTATCGCGGCCAGCGCGGCTCGATCCACCAGATCGGCGCCCTGGCCCAGGGCGCACCGTCGTGCAACGGCTGGATGTTCTGGCACTTCGAGCACCAGGGCCGGCACCACCCGATCGACCTGCTGCGCCAGCGCCTGCGCGCCGAGCTGAACTGAGCCGCGCTTGCGTGCGCCCGGCTGCGGTCAGGGCGCGGCGTGGCGCGGATGGGGATAGCTGCCCGGCACGATCGCATCGACGTCCATGCCGAGCGGCAGCAGCGTGACCGCGAAGTCCTGGTTGCACCGGTCGAAATCGAAAATGCCGGTGTGAAAGCCGCCGTCGTTCCAGCTCAGGCAGTCGCCGCACAGCGCGATCTCGACCGTGGTCCCGAACGGCACGACCGTGCCGCCGGCCGGCCGCTGGCTGAACACGGTGCCGAATGCGCGGCAGTTCATGTGCATCACCGGCGAGATCCGGGCAAACAAGCCGGCGGCGCGCAGCGTCTCCGCCGCGTCCGGCCACCATGCGCCGATGTCGTTGCCGCGGGTGGTGTCGGGCACAGGGCGCGGCTCCGGCCACTGTGCCACCCCGATCTGCACCGTGCTGCCCGCGGGCACGATGGATCCCGCCGGCGGATTCTGCGTCGCGACCAGGCCGGCCCGTGCGCGGCACTGATCGACATTGTCGTACCGCAGCTCGCCGGCGCAGGCGACGAAGTCGGTCTGGCTGACGGCGAGGCCGGCGCGCCCGATATTCGCGCGGGCCTCGGCCACCGGACGCCCGGCGACCGGCGGCACGACCGCGCGGGCGGGGTCGAACCGATAGACCTGCAGCGTCACCGTCGAACCGACCGGGATCGTGCTGCCGCCCGGCGGGTCCTGTCCGGCGATGATGCCGACGACCGCCGGGTCGACCGTGACGATGTCGACGACCGCGACCCGAAAACTGCCCTGGCCTGCGAAATTGGCAATCCGCGGCTCGCCGTCGGCCAGGGTCATTCCCACCACCGACGGGATCGAGCGCATCTCGATCTCGGGCGCCGGACCGCCGCCGATGACGGCGTCGGCGCCGGCTATCCGCGGAATCGTCGCCATCGTCACCGCGAATGCGCCGCTGCGGTAGGTGTAGTCGGGCGTCCGCGCGAACCACTCGAACCGTGCCTCGCCGGCAGCCGGTGCCAGCACGTCGAGATGGATCGAGGCCTGATAGACGTCGGCGCCGGCAAACGGACGGACGACCTGGATCCGCGAGCCGAGGCTGCCCGCGCCGAGCTCGTTGGCGAGTAGCCCGCCCACATTGCCGCTTCCCGTGCGGAACGAGACCTCGCCGCCGCTGCGCCACAGGCCGTCGAACGCCTCGATGCCATGATGTGCGGCCGGGACCTGCGGATCGCCGACATACCGCGCGACGAGGTTGAGCACGCATCGCGGCATGTCGCCCGGCGCCACCGGCGGCACGGCGACCTGCCAGCCGGCCCGCATGTCGTCGCCGGCGCGCTGCTGGCCGTCGCAGAACAGCGATGCGCCGACCGGCTGGAACACCACCAGCGGGGTGCTGGCGCGGGCGGCGGCAGATGGCGCCGCGACCGCCAAGGCGATCGCGAACAGCGCGAGCGGGAGGGTCCGCAGGAAATGTGTCGGCATCGTCGTCGGTCCTCGCGAACTGCGTGTGCGTGTCGTCGATGGCGGTCCAGGGGCGGACGAAGGAGCGGAAGAACGATAGATTCGTCGGCGGAGCAGGGCGGATTGACGTCGACCCGGCCACGTGCCGGTCGAGCGGCCCGCCTCGCCGAGCTTCCACCATCATCGCCGTATTGCGTGCAAGAGACGTAAATCGCCGCTGATCGGCGTCCGCGCGGCGGCGGTCGGATCGGACGCTTGGCACGAGTCGCCCGGCCACCCGTTCCGGCACGCGCGACGGGACCGGCGCACCGGCCGGCCGGGTCAGCGCAGCGATGCCGTGCCTTGTGCGTGGCCGCCGTCGGCGCCCGAAGGCAGCGGCCGCCGGTGATCCGCGACCCACGCGACGATGTCGCCCAGCACCACAGGCGCATCCAGGTCGCGCAGCAGCATGTGATAGCCGTGCTCGTAGAACGCCACCCGCGGCGCGCAGGCGGCCGAGACGCCGGTGCAGCTTTCCAGCCGGTCGACCGCGGCCTGCACCGCGCTGGACGGCAGGATGTCCTCGTTGCCGCCGTAGAGCATCAGCACCGGCACGTCGAGGTTGCCGAGCGCGTCGTAGGCGACGTCCATCAGCGTGACCAGGCCGAACAGGTTGTCGACCCGCGTCTCCTTCAGCACCAGCGGGTCCAGCGCCATCTCGCGCAGGACCTCGATGTTGTCGGACGGGGTGATGTCGAGCCCTTGCCCGGTCAGCGGAAGCCACGGCGCCAGCCACGTCAGCAGCTCCAGCGACATCCCCTCGACGGTGGTCAATGAGCGCCAGCCCCAATAGGCCGGCGCGACCAGCACCAGCCCCGCTACCGGCACCGCGCTGCGGGCCACCGCGACCGTGGCGACCGCCCCGCCCATGCTCTCGCCCATGACATATAGCGGCAGGTCGGGATGGGCGGCGCGCACCATGGCGATGGCCCGCTCGGCGTCGGCGACCAGTACGTCCGCACCGGGCCAGATGCCGGGCTCGCGGGTCGCCCCGAAACCGCGCTGGTCGTAGGCATAGACCAGGAGGCCGGCACCGGCGAAGGCCCGCGCCGGCCGCGCGAAGGCGTTGCTGTAATCGTTGAAGCCATGCAGGGCCAGGATCACCGCGGTCGGCGCGGCATAGGCCGAGTCCGGCTGCCAGACCGATACCGGCAGCACATCGCCGTCGGGCGTGACCAGTGCGTCGGCCAGCAGCCGCGGCTGCACGATGTCGGGCCCGATCTCCTGGGTGCGCGGCGCGCAGCCGGCCGCCAGCAGAACCAGCGCGGCCGCGAGCAGCCTGCCCGCACCGCCACGCCTTGCATCGGCTGCCCGACCCGTTCGCATCGTCGTTCCGCGTCCCTCGCCATTTGCACCGGCAGGCCGGCGCGATCCTATCACTGCCGGCGAAACATGGTGCGAATTTGGCGATCTGTCCCGGCGCGCCGCCGGGCCGGAGGGCGGACTCAGGCGACCAGCGACAGCAGACTGCCGCGCTCGGGCCCACCAGCGGCCGCCCGCACCACCGGCTCGACCTGGCCTGCGAGCGGGGCGCCGGGGCGCGCCTCGACGGTCCGGGAGTCGGCCGCAGCGGTTGCGTCCGACCCAGGCCCCGCCGGCGCCTCGCCGCTCTCCGGTGCGGCCTGCTCGCGAAGTTCCTGCCGGGCCTTCAGGATGGCCTGGTCGGCCTTCGCCGCCACGGCGCGGTCGGCGCCCGAAGGCTCCGCCGGGGCCAGCGCCGCCCGCTTCACCGTTTCCATCTTGTCGATGGTCGCCTGCGGGTTGCCGGGCACCGCGGCGACATCGATCTTCACCTCGCCGGACACCGCATATTGCTTGCCGTCGGGACCGGACTCGTACTCGTAGCTCGGCGCGCCGGCGTGGCCGCCACCGGCCGCCTGGTGGGCCTGCTCGTGGGTGCGGACCTCTTGGTCGCGCGCCTTCAGGCGCTCGACCTCGCGCTGCTCGTCGTCGCTCAGCGGCTCGCCGTCGACACCCTTCTGCGCGGCGCCGCGCTGGCCTTCCTTGTCGGTATCGTCGGATCTCGCCGTCTCGCCGTCCTTGCCGGCGGCATCGCGGCGCAACGCGCCCTCTGCCGCGGCCGACAGGCTGATCTTGTCGCCGCGGATCGCGTCGACGGTCGCTTCGGGGGTCGGCGGTGTCGATTCGCCGATCGGCGCCGACGCCGTGCGCGACGGGGTGGCGTGGCGGGCGGCCTGCCCGCCGGTCAGCTCGGTGAAGACCGCGTCCATCCTGGACCCTGCATTCTGCCATGGTCGGCCCGCAATCCTGCGGGCAGCGCCATGCTAGCCTCGGCAGGTTAACGGCAGGTTGACCGCGCCTTCGCGGATCCGCCGCGGCAGGTCGGCGAAGGCCGCGGCGACCGCGCGATACACCGGGCGCTTGAACGCCACCACCAGCGCCACCGCCTCGTCGAGGCCGACCCAGCGCCAGGCGGAGAATTCCGGCGGCGAGTGGGCGTCGAGGTCGAATGCCGCGTCGTCGCCGCGATGCAGCATGGCGAACCAGCGCTGCTTCTGGCCGCGGTGGCGGCCGCGGCCGACGCCGGGCGGAAAATCGTAGGTGTACCAGCCCGGCGCCTCGGCCAGCAGCAGCGCGCCCTCCAGGCCGATCTCCTCGCACAGCTCGCGCCTGGCGGCCCGTTCCGGGGCCTCGCCCTTGTCGATTCCGCCCTGCGGCATCTGCCAGGCCGGCTCGGCACGGTCGGCGCGCTGACCGACCCAGACCTGGCCGCGGCCGTTGAACAGCATCACGCCCACGCAGCGGCGATAGCCCGCGTCCCGCGGCGTCGTGCCCTTTGCCACCGTGGCGCTCAGCGGCCGACCAGCGCCGAGACCGGCGCCAGCGCGATGCCGCGCCGGGCCAGGCCTTGCGACCAGGCGGCGATCCGCTCGATGGTCACCGGATAGGCGGTGCCGAACGCCATCGCCGCGCCGTCGCTCAGCGCCATCGCCTCGATCTCCGCCAGCGCCTCGTCGATCACCGGCCGCGCCGCCATCCGGTCGACGCGCAGGTCGCTGACCACCACGGGCAGGCCGATCTCCGCGCCGAGCGACGCCGCCACATTGCCCAGCGCCTGGCCGTTGTCGACATAGAGCAGGCCGCGCGCCCTGATCGCGTCCAGCACCGGCCGCATCGCCGCCGCGTCGGCCGCGAAGCGCGAGCCCATGAAGCTGCCGACGCCGACATAGCTTTCGGCGCGCGACAGCACCCAGTCCAGCCGCTGCATGTTGGTGGCGCTGTCCAGCGACGTCATCAGCGCCTGCGGACCCGGGTCGCTGTTCGGGAAGTCCGCCGGCTCCATCGGCAGGTCGATCAGCACTTCATGGCCGGCGGCGCGCGCCCGCGCGATCCAGTCCTGCAGCCGGCCGCTGTACGGCGAGAACGACAGCGTCACCGCCGCCGGCAGCTGCTGGATCGCCGCTTCCGTCGCCGCGCCGCTGAGCCCGAGGCCACCGATCACGACCGCGACCACCGCACGGGTACCGGGCTCGGCGGCGGTGCCGCCGTCGGTGCCGTGCGGCTGGTCCTGGGCCGCCACCACCGTCGACGCGGCCTCGGCCGGCTCGGCCGGATGCGCGCCGGCGTCGGTCTGTTCCGCCACCGCCACCTCCGCCGGGTGGCCGTCGCCGGCGCCGGCGTGCGCCGGTTCTTCGTGCGCGGGTGCATCGTGCTGCGCCTCGGCGGCCGGCGGGGCGTCGTGGCCTTCGACCGGCGGCGCGTCGGCATGGTCCGCCGGCGGCGGCTCGTGCGGCGCCGCGTCGGGCGCGCCGTGGTCGTCCGCCATGTGCTCCGGTGCGGCGGTCGCGTCCGAGGAGCCGGCGTGGGCGGGCTCAGCCGGCTCGGCAGCGTGCTCCGGCTCGGGGTGTACGGCCTGCGACGGTTCCGCCGCGGTCGCGCCGGGCTGATCGTGCCCGGCCGGATCCGCCGCGTCGCCAGCCGGCGGATGGGCGGCGTCGGCGGCGTCCGGCGTGCCGTGCTGTTCCGGCGCCGGCGGGGCGCCGAGCGCGGCCAGATCGATCGGCTGCCGCTCCAGCATCGGCATCGGGCCATGCAGGCTCGGCGTCTGCACCGGCCAGTCCGTCGTCGGGTGGAACGCCTCCGGCGGCGGCGCCTGATAGGTCATGCCGGGGGTTGCGTCCGGCAGCGTCGCGGTCAGCAGCGGCGGCGCCGGGCCGGATTCCAGCGCCGGCGGCGTCTGTTGGTGCGCGGCGTCGGCCGCGGCCGGGGGCGCCGGCTGTGCGCCGTGGTCGCCCGCCGGCGCCGCGTCGGGCGCGGCGGGGACGTCGAGGCGGGGCAGCTGCGGCGGCGGCTCGGCGCCGTGGCCGGCATCGGCCAGCGCCGCCGGCTCGCCCTCGTGATGGGCCTCGTCCGGCCCGGCCGGCGCCGGCGCGTGGTCCGGCTCGGCCGCGGCATGCGGCTCCTCCGCCTCGATCGCGCCGGGCGCAGGCGGGTCGGAGCCCAGATGCGCCGGCGGCTCGCTCGACGGCGGCGCCGCTTCGGAACGGTGGCCGCCGGCCGGCCTCGGGCGGGCCGAGGACCTGCAGATAGGCCGCGCCGCCCGCCAGCCCACCGAGGACGACGATCCAGGCGGCGATCAGTGCGGTGCGGCCGGCCGTACCTGCCATCGACTGCGTCGCCGACCGGCCTCAGCCGCCCAGCGCCAGGGAGATGCCGTGGACCAGGTCCAGGGCACGCTGCAGCTGGTAGTCCTCGACCTCGGCCGGGCCGTTGTCGGAGTCCTCGCCGTTGGCGCCGACGTCCAGCGCGCCGCGCAGGTCGGATTCGCGGATGCCGCCCTCCTCCAGCGTCTCCAGCCGGGCCTGCTCGACCTCGATGTCCGGCACGATGCCGACCGCCTGGATCGACCGGCCCGACGGCGTGTAGTAGCGCGCCGTGGTCAGCTTCATCGCCACGTTGCCGGGCAGCTCGATGATGGTCTGGACCGAGCCCTTGCCGAACGAACGGGTACCCAGGATGATCGCGCGGCGATGGTCCTGCAGCGCACCGGCCACGATCTCGGAGGCCGAGGCGGAACCGCCGTTGATCAGCACCACCAGCGGCAGGCCCTCGGCCAGGTCGCCCGGCCGCGCGTTGAAGCGGGTGGTATCCGATTCGTGACGGCCGCGGGTGGAGACGATCTCGCCCTGCTCCAGGAAGGTGTCGGACACCGAGATCGCCTGCTCCAGCAGGCCGCCCGGGTTGTTGCGCAGGTCGAGCACCAGGCCCTCGAGGTTCTCGCCGGCCTCTTCGCGGATCGATTCCAGCGCCCGTTCCAGCCCAGGCTGGGTCTGCTCGGTGAAGCGGGTGATGCGGATGTAGCCGACGTTGCGTTCCACCCGGCTGCGCACCGACTCGATGGTGATCACCGCGCGCTTCAGCACGACGTCGAACGGCTCCACGTCCTCGCGGGCGATGGTCAGCGTGATCTCGGTGTCGACCGGGCCGCGCATCAGGTCGACGGCGTCGTTCAGGTTCATGCCCTGCACCGGCTTGCCGTCGATCTGGGTGATGTAGTCGCCGGCCTGGATGCCGGCCTCGGCCGCCGGCGTGTCGTCGATCGGCGAGACGACCCGCACGAAGCCGTTCTCCATCGTCACCTCGATGCCCAGCCCGCCGAATTCGCCGCGGGTGTCGACCTGCATCTCGGAGAAATTGTTGAGGTTGAGGAAGTTCGAGTGCGGATCGAGCGAGGCGAGCATGCCGTTGATCGCCGCTTCGATCAGCTCCTCGTCGCTGACCTCCTCGACATAGTTGGCGCGGACCTGCTCGAACGCCTCGCCGAAGCGGTCGAGCATGCGGTAGGTCTCCGACGTCGTCTCCTGGCCGACCGTCGCCGACGGCGCGCCCGAGACGACGTACACCAGGGCCGCGGAAGCCAGGCCCGCCACCAGCAATTTCCGGTTCATCCGTTTATCCCGTCACTGACTGTTGAAAACCAAGGCATCGGATCGATGGGCACGCCATCCCGGCGCAGCTCGTAATAGAGCGACGCGCCGCCGGGGTTCGGTCCGCCATCGCTGATCTCACCACTTGCCGCCGCTTCCCGACCGCCGAGCACACCGACGGGCTCGCCGGCAAGCAGCAGACGGCCGACCGCCGTGTCGATCCGGGCCAGACCGGTCAACACGCTATGAGATCCTTCGCCGTGATCGATGATCAAGACGAGCCCACGGCCCGGAAAGTCGCCGGCATAGGCGACGTGCCCCGCCTGCGGGCTGACCACCTGGGCATCGTCGATCGCCTGCAGCCGCAAGCCGTTGGCGCGCACGCCCGCCACCACGGCGCCGAACGGCTCGACCACCGTTCCGTGCACCGGCGCCACCAGGCTGCCCCGCGCCAGCGCGGCACCCGGCGCGGGCGCCGCGGCGCCTGCCTGGGCCGGGTCCGCCGCCGCAATCTCCACCGTCACCTGCGGTGCCTCCGCCGCCGCCCGCCGCAGCGCGGCGATCAGCCCCGACAGCGATTCCACCTCGCCGGACAGCGCATCGGCACGGGCGCGGGCGGCGCCGAGCGCCGCGCTCTGGCTGGCATAGAGGCTGTCGGTCTCGGCCCGCAGCGCATCGAGCCGCGCCCGCTCGGCCGCCAGCCGGTCCCGCGCGGCGCTGACCTCGTCGAGCTGGCCCGACAGCGTGGCGTCCAGCACCCGCAGTTCATCGAGCCGCGCCGCGGTCTCGCGTGCCTGCAGCTCCAGTGCCGGCACCAGTGTCGCCATCACGATGCCGGCACGGACCACCCGGTTCGGGTCCTCGCGCGCCGCCAGCCGGGCCAGCGGCGAATCGGTCGCCACCCGGTGCAGCGCCAGCACCGACTGGAACAGCCGGGCCTGGGTGTCGCCGAGCGACGGCGCCAGCACGTCCCGCTCCGCGCGCACGCCGGCAATGCGCCGCTGCAAGGCGTCGACCACGGTCTCGGCGTCCTGCACCGCATAGGCGGCGACGACCAGCTCCTGCCGCAGGGCCTCCAGCCGCTCGGCGGCCAGCGCCGTCTCCGCCGCCATCCGCGCGGCGCGGGCCTCGGCCTCGGCCTTCGCCTCGGCCGCGGCGGCCAGCGCCTCGGCCAGGCCCGCCGAGGGGATCTGGGTCGGGATCCGGGCCGGGTCCTGGGCGGCCAGCGGCCGCATCAGGCACGCCGCCGCCAGCAGCGCGACGCCCGCCCGCCTCAATTGCCGCCCACGGACGATGTTCATCCTCCCATTGCTCGCCGGGGACTGTGGCAACCATAGGGCGGCCGGCGCAAGCGCATTCGCGCCCGCCGGTTCCGCCGCCCGGCCCTCGGCCCGCCTAGCGATGATAGGGATGTCCGGACAGGATCGCCTGGCAGCGATACAGCTGTTCGATCAGCATCACCCTGGCCAGCAGGTGCGGCCAGGTCTGCCGGCCGAAGGCGATCACCAGGTCGGCCTTTTCGACCAGGTCGCGGGCCAGCCCGTCGGCGCCGCCGATCAGAAAGGCGACCGGCATCCGCGCCTGGTCCCGCCATCCGCCCAGCCGTCCTGCCAGCGCCTCGCTGGACAGGCTCTCGCCGCCGCGATCCAGCGCCACCCGGCAGGCCGCCGGCGCGATCGCGCGGCGCAGCAGCGCGCCCTCCTCGGCGGTCCGCTGCGGTCCGTCGGCCGCGCGCGCCTCGACCTCGCGCAGATCGACCCGCCAGCCCATCCGCCCGGCATAGTCGTCCCAGGCCGCGCGCAGCGGCGATCCGCGCATCCGGCCGACGGCTGCGACGAGGAGGTGCAAGCCGGTATCGGCTAGCGCTTGCGCCGCTCAGGCGGTGGCACCCGCCAGATCCGCCGCCGGGGCGTCGTGGCCCCACATCTTTTCGAGGTTGTAGAAGCTGCGGATCTCGGGCCGGAACAGGTGGACGATCACGTCGCCCGCATCCAGCAGCACCCAGTCCGACTGCTGCAGGCCTTCCGCCGCGACCCGGCCGAGCCCCAGGTGCTTCAGCGCCGTCATCAGGTGCTCCGCGATCGCGTGCACGTGACGATGGCTGCGCCCGGAGGCGATGACCATGTAGTCGGCTATCGAGGATTTGCCCCGCAGATCAATCGTGACGACATCGAGGGCCTTGTCGTCGTCCAGGGATCGTGTGACCGCATTCAAGACGGACTCGACCCCAATCGACCGTTTGTTAAACGGCATCACAACCGCTGTGATGGCGCTTTCCTCCTGCGGACGTTCCCAAGACACCGGTCGCATGCGTGTCCGCAGCGCGCTGCGCCCGGATTGCGGTGGCAGATGCCGTGTGCCGGCGGACCGCCAGAAAGACCCAGGCCGGCGGTCGCATGTCGGCCAGTTGCCGCGCCGTCCGGCCGGTCAGGCGCCGCTGCCGGAATCGAGTGGCGGCTTTGCCTGCCAACGCCCCATAAGCATAGGAATCGCGATCGCAAACCGCAATCGGCAAGGTGTGAAAAATCCGTGACCAGCGCTGCCAGCGCGCGATCTGGCCCAGATTGTCGGCGCCCATCAGCCAGACGAAGCGCTGGCCCGGCCACAGCGCGCGCAGGCAGGCGACCGTGTCCGCGGTGAAGCGCAAGCCGAGCTCCGCTTCGATCGCGCTGACCACGATCCGCCGGTCGGCCGCGGCGACGGCGCGGGCCCCGGCCACGCGATCGGCCAGCGAAGCCATGCCCGCCGCCGGCTTCAGCGGGTTCTGCGGCGACACCAGCCACCACACCCGGTCGAGGCCGAGCCAGCGCATCGCCTGGCGGCTGAGGTGCAGATGGCCGGCATGGGCCGGGTTGAACGAGCCGCCGAGTATGCCGATCCGCCAGCCGGCGCCGCGCGGCACCAGCGCCGACCGCGGAAACGGCGGCGCCGCGAAGGGCGTCCGGCGGCGCGGCGTGCCGTCGCTCAGGGCCGGGTCTGCCCGGTACCGCGCACGACGTATTTGAAACTGGTCAGCTGTTCGGCGCCGACCGGCCCGCGTGCGTGCATCCGTCCGGTCGCGATACCGATCTCCGCTCCCATGCCGAACTCGCCGCCATCGGCGAACTGGGTCGAGGCGTTGTGCATCACGATCGCCGAATCGACGTCGGCAAGGAACCGCTCCGCCGTCGCCGCGTCCTCGGTGACGATGCAGTCGGTGTGGCTGGAGCCGTAGCGCGCGATATGCTCGATCGCGTCGGCGACGCCGTCGACCAGCTTCACCGAGACGATGGCGTCGAGATACTCCGTGCTCCAGTCCGCCTCCTGCGCCGGCTCCACCCGCGGGTCGACCGCCCGGGTCGCCGCGTCGCCGCGCACGGCGCAGCCGGCGTCCAGCAGCGCGCCCACCACCGGCGCCAGCAGCCGCTCGGCCGCCGCGGCGTCGACCAGCACCGTCTCGGTCGCGCCGCAAATGCCGGTGCGCCGCATCTTGGCGTTGACCACCAGCCGCACCGCCTTGTCCAAATCGGCGGCGCGGTCGACATAGGTGTGGCAGATGCCCTCCAGATGGGCGAACACCGGCACGCGGCTTTCGCGCTGCACGCGTTCGACCAGCGACTTGCCGCCGCGCGGCACGATCACGTCGACATACTCGGCCATGGTCAGCAACACACCGACGGCGGCCCGGTCGGTGGTCGGCACCATCTGGATCGCCGTTTCCGGCAGACCTGCCTGCATCAGGCCCTGCTGCAGGCAGGCGTGGATGGCGCGGGCCGAGTGCACGCTCTCCGAGCCGCCGCGCAGGATCACGGCGTTGCCGGCCTTAAGGCACAGGCCGCCGGCATCGGCGGTGACGTTCGGCCGCGATTCGTAGATCACCCCGATCACGCCCAGCGGCGTGCGTATGCGTGCGATCTTCAGCCCGTTCGGACGCGTCCATTCGGCGATCACCGCGCCGACCGGGTCGGGCAGGGCGGCGATGTCCTCCAGCCCGACGGCCATCGCCTCGATCCGGGCGTCGTTCAGCTTCAGCCGGTCCAGCATCGCGCCGCCGAGACCCTTGTCGGCGGCCGCGGCCATGTCGGCGTCGTTGGCCGCCTGGATCTCGGCCCGGCGCGCACGGATCGCCGCGGCCATCGCGTGCAGCGCCGCGACCTTCGCCGCCGGCGGAGTCAGCGCCAGCGTGCGCGCCGCCTGGCGCGCCGCGGCGCCCAGCGCGCGCATCTGCGCCTCGATCGCGTCGGCGCCGGCATCCGCCGCCATCTGCTTGACCACCGTCATCGTCCGCTCGCTCGCCTCGTTCGGGTGCTGCGACTCATAGCGCACAACGCCGCAACGTCAAATCCCGCGGCCCCGGCAGGCCGGGCCGGGCTCAGGACGGCGCAGGCTCGGGGCGCCGTTCCGCCATCGCGCCGACATAGATCGCAACCAGCACCATGGCGCCGCCCAGCACCGCCAGCGCCGGCACCGCCTCGCCGAAATAGGCGAGCCCGAGCAGCGTGGTCAGGATCGGCTCGCCGAGCAGGCAGACCGCGACGAAGCGCGGGCTGAAACGGCCCAGCGCCCAGTTGTAGGTGCTGTGTCCGATCACCTGCGACACCACGCCGGCCCCGGCCATCGCCAGGTAGGTGGTCTGGCCGAGGCCGGCGACCTGCAGGTCGAGGATCAGCACGGCCGCCCACAGCAGCAGCGCCGCGATGGCGTAGCACTGGCCGAGATAGGCCAGCAGCGGCAGCCGCCGGTCCGGCGCGGTCACCATCGCCCGCTGCCCGGCGAGGAAATAGCCGGCGACGAACACCCCGCCGGCCAGAGCCAGCCCGTCGCCGAGCAGGCCGGTCTCGCCGGCCGCGCCCTCGGCGCCGGCAAAACCGATCACCGCGCTGCCGGCGACGCTCAGCCCGACGCTCAGCACCATGGCCCGGGTCACCGGCTCGCCGCGCACCAGCACAGCCCACAGCGACAGCCAGATCGGCGACAGCGCGACCAGCACCACGCTGTTGGCGATCGAGGTGTGGTCCAGCGAGGCGATCCAGGCGGCGAAATGCGCCGCCAGGAAGGCGCCGCCGACGAACGACCGGCCCAGCGCGGCGAGGCCGCCGGCACGCATCGCCGCCCAGCCGGTCGCCAGTCCCGCCGGCAGCAGCACCAGCGCGCCGATGCCGGTGCGTGCGGCGGAGATCAGGATCGGATCGGCCTCGGCCAGCCGCGCGAAGATCGCGCCGTGGGCGACGGCGGCCAGCCCGATCGCGAGCAGGGCGAAGGTAAACGGCATCGAGGAGCGCAAGCGGCGAATGTCCCTGTCCCGGCGGCGTCGCCCCACATCGCCGCAGCGGCCGAAAAAATGCAATCGGCGCATCGCGGCCGGCCGCGGGCGGCTGTTGGCAGGGTGCCGCGCCGCTCCTATAACCCGGCGATGGACTGGTCCTGGTACCTGCTGCTGGTTCCGGCCGCCGGCGTCGCCAGCTGGCTGGCCGTCGGCCGCGTGCTGGCCTGGCTGCGCCGGCGCGCGATCATGGACCGGCCCAATGCGCGCAGCTCGCACACCGTGCCGGTGCCGCGCGGTGGCGGCATCGGGCTGATGTTGGCGCTGCTGCCGGCGCTGGCCATCCTGTGGATCGGCCGCGACCCGGCGGCATGGGGCGGCTATGCCGTGGTCGTCGCCGCGGCGATCCTGGCCGCCGTGTCCTGGCTGGACGACACCCGCACGCTCAGCGCCTGGCCGCGGCTGGCCGCGCACATCCTCGCCGCCGCCATCGCGGTGATGAGCCTGCCGGCCGGCGCGCTGGTCGCCCAGGGGCTGTTGCCGCTATGGGCCGACCGCATCGCCGCCGGGCTGGCGGTGGTCTATTTCATCAACATCTTCAACTTCATGGACGGCATCGACGGCATCAGCGGGGTCGAGACGCTGTCGATCGGCATCGGCACCGCGCTGACCGCCTGGGTGTTCGGCCCCGTCGGCAGCGAACCGCTCGAGGGCCTGATCCTGGCGGCGGCCGCGCTCGGCTGGCTGGCCTGGAACTGGCACCCGGCCCGGCTGTTCCTCGGTGACGTCGGCAGCGTGCCGCTGGGCTTCCTGCTCGGCTGGATGCTGGTCCGGCTGGCCGCCGACGGCGCCTGGGTCGCCGCGCTGGTGTTGCCGGCCTATTATCTGACCGACGCCACGCTGACGCTGGCCCGCCGCACGCTGAGGGGCGAGAAGCCGTGGCAGGCGCATCGCGAGCACGCCTATCAGCGCGCCCACCAGCGCGGGCTGGACCATGCCCGGGTCTGCGTCCTGATCCTCGGCTGCAACGCCGGGCTGGTCGGGCTGGCGCTGGCCGGCGAGGCGGTCCACTGGGCGATCGGCATCGCCGGCGCGGCGCTGCTCGGGCTCGGCTTCACCATCTATCTGCGCTCGCTGCGGGTCTCGGCGGCGCGCCGCGCGGCATAGCGCGGCATCCCGCCTCACACGTCGGGCGAATCGGCGGTCCAGTCGCGGCCCGCGCCGCGCTGCAGCACCCGGTCGCCCGGCACGACCTCGCCCGCGCCGATGTCCGCCCGGTCGCGCAGCCGCGCGTAGATCGGGGCGAAATCCGGCCGGGTGGCGGCGAACAGCTGGTCGAAGCTGTCGATCACGAAATAGCTCTGCTGGAAAGTGTCGATGCGATAGCGGGTGCACATGATCCGCTCCAGATCGAAGCCGATCCGGTTCGGGTTCGGGCTGTCGAGGCAGTACAGCGCCTCGCCGTGGCTGGAGACGATGCCGGAGCCGTAGATGCGCAGCCCGTCGCCCTCGCGGATCAGGCCGAACTCGACCGTGTACCAGTACAGCCGGGCCAGCCGCTGCAGCGCGCCGAGCCGCAGCGCCTTCAGCCCGCCGCGGCCATAGGCGGCCATGTAGTCGCCGAACACCGGGTTCATCAGCATCGGCACGTGGCCGAACAGGTCATGGAAGGCATCCGGCTCCTGGATGTAGTCGAGCTGGGCCGGCGCGCGGATCCACCAGGTCACCGGGAACCGGCGCGCCGCCAGCATGGCGAAGAAGGCGTCGTCGGGCACCAGCCCCTCGACCGCGACGATGCGCCAGCCCGAAGCCGCCTCCATCAGGTCGCCGAGCCGTTCGAAATCGGGGATGCCGGCCGCCGCCATGCCCAGCCTGGCCATGCCGTCGACGAACGCCGTGCACGCGCGGCCCGGCAGCAGCGCCGCCTGGCGCCGGAACAGCGTGGCCCAGGTGGCATGGTCCTCCGCCGTGTAGCGGTCGCGCGGCTGCGCGACAACGAAGGGTGTGAAGTCCGGCACGGCCGCCGGCGGCTGGGGGCTGGACGCGCCCATGCCCCGTCTCCCTGGCTGTGGCCCGTCGGCGGCCGGTCGCCGGCGCGCCGATCAAGCCATTGATATGGGGTGCCGCTTCGGATCGCCCATGGTCGCGCCACGATTGCCACGCAGCGTCGCGCCACGATATCGTCGCGGCGAGGCGGCCGAAAGGGCACTGGGGGACGGAACCATGAGCGACATTGCATCCTTGCGCGCCCGGCTGGGCGAGATCAGCAAGCAGTCCGACGCCATCCGCACCGCGGCCGAGGCGCTGGGCCGGTCGCTGAACGACGAGGAACGCGCCAAGATCGACGCGCTTTCCAACGAGTTCGAGCAGGTCCAGGCCGACATCGCCCGGCTGGAGAAGATCGACCAGCAGCGCGCCGCGGCCGGCGCCGGCTCGGGCGCATCCGCGGCGTCGGGGCCGTCGGCTGCACCACGGCCGCGGCCGTCGCCGGCCCGCCCGCCGGTGGGCGACGTCGACCCGGCCGGGGTCAAACGCGCCGAATCGATCCTGCTCGCGCTCGGCATCATCGTCGGCATCTTTGCCGTGCTGTCGCTGATCGGCGGCGACTATTTCAGCCTGGTGATTCAGGCCGGCATCAGCATCCTGACCTTCCTGGTCGGCTACAAGGCCCTGCGTGACGGCAACATCAACACCGCCCGCACCTTCAGCCTGGTCATGGCCTGGGTCTATGCCGGGCTGCAGATCCTGGGGCTGATCCTGGTGCTGTCCATCACCGGCGGTGCCGTCGGCGGGCTGTTCTGGGTGATCTGGCTGATCGGCTGGCTGTTCGCCTGGGGCTACTACTACGCCTACCAGTGCGTGACGCCGAAGCGCTGAGCGGCCGGCCCCGTGGCAATCCAGGTCTCGGCCGCCTTCGACAGCGGCAACGGCATCGTCGAGGCGGCGGAAGACCCGAACGACATCCGCATCGCCATCGCCCCGGACCACCGCTCGGACTTCCTGCAGTGGTTCCATTTCCGGCTGGCCGGGGTGCGCGGCGTGCCGCTGACGGTGCGCCTGACCAACGCCGGGGCCTGCGCCTATCCGAAGGGCTGGCCCGGCTACCGTGCGGTCTATACCGAGGACCGGCAGACCCATCGCCGCGCCGAAACCGCCTATGACGACGGCGTGCTGACCATCCGCCACACGCCGCAGGCCGACAGCGTCGCCTTCAGCTATTTCGCACCCTATCCGATGGAGCGGCACCACGCCCTGGTCGCCGCCACCGCGGCCAAGCCGGGGGTGCGGCTGCAGACGCTGGGCCGGACGCTGGACGGCCAGGACCTGGACCTGCTGACCGTCGGCGCACCGGTGCCGGCACGGCGCAGCTGCTGGGTGATCGCCCGCCAGCATCCGGGCGAGTCGATGGCCGAGTGGTGGATGGAAGGCTTCCTCGCCCGCCTGACCGATCCGGCCGACGCGCTGGCCCGCGCGCTGCTGGAGCGCTGCACCTTCCACGTGGTGCCGAACATGAACCCGGACGGCAGCCGCCGCGGGCATCTGCGCACCAATGCCGCCGGCACCAACCTGAACCGGGCCTGGGCGGAGCCGACGATGGAGGCGTCGCCCGAGGTCGCGCTGGTACTGGCGCGCATGCGCGAGACCGGCGTCGACTTCTGCCTCGACGTCCATGGCGACGAGGAGATCCCCTACAACTTCATCGCCGGGGCGCACGGCATCCCGTCGTGGAGCGACCGGCTGGAGCGGCTGCACGACGGCTTCTGCGCCGCCCATGTCCGCGCCAATCCCGACTTCCAGACCGAGCACGGCTACGGCAAGGCACCGCCCGGCCGCGCCAACCTGACCATGGCCACCAACGCCGTCGCCGAGACCTTCGGCTGCCTGGCGATGACGCTGGAGATGCCGTTCAAGGACAATGCCGCCGCGCCGGACCCGGACTTCGGCTGGTCGCCCGACCGTTCGATGAAGCTGGCCCGGTCCAGCCTCGACGCGCTCGCCGCGGTGGTCGACGAGCTGCGCTGAGCCGCCGGTCAGCCTGCCGCCGCGACCAGCGCGATCGCGGCGCGGCCATAGCGGCGCTCGGCCTCCAGCCGCATGCCTTCAGCCAGGTCCAAAGGCGACTTCGCCTCGCGCTCGACCACCAGCAGCGCCCCGGCGGCGATCCAGCCCGCCGCGGCCAGCGCGGCCAGCGCCGCACCGATCGCGCCGTCGCGATAGGGCGGGTCGAGGAAGAGCAGGTCGCAGGCCGCCGGCGCCGGCGGCGGCCGGGTCGCGTCGGCGCGCAGCACCCGCGCCCGCGCGCCGACGCCGAGCGCGCGGACGTTGGCCTCGACCGCGGCAATCGCCTGACCCGCATTGTCCATGAAGGTGGCATGGGCCGCGCCGCGCGACAGCGCCTCCAGCCCCAATGCGCCGCTGCCGGCGAAGGCGTCGAGCACCCGGGCGCCGGCCACCCGGTTGCCGCCATAGCGCCCGGACTCCAGCATGGAGAAGACGGCCTCGCGCACCCGGTCGGCGGTCGGCCGCACCGCGTCGCCGGGCGGCACGACCAGCCGCCGGCCCCTAAGGCTTCCGCCGACGATGCGCATGGCCCGCGCCGCCCGGCCGCGGTCCACCGGCCTTGCTGCCCGCACGTGGTGTCCGGTCGCGTCCGGCGGCGCTGGGCGCCGCATCGCCGCCCTCGGCTGCCTTGGCCTGGGCGCGCCGGCGCGCCGCGCGCTCGCCCGGGGTCGGCGCCGGGCGCGGCCGGGCCACAGCCGCGCCCTCGGTGCCGCCGCCGTCGGGCAGCAGGCTGCCCAGCTGGGCGCGCAGCACGCCGCGCCTGACCTCCTCGACCGCACCGCGGTCCAGGGTGCCGAGCTGGAACGGGCCGTAGGCGATCCGGATCAGCCGGTTGACCGTGAGGCCGAGATGCTCCAGCACCTTGCGCACCTCGCGGTTCTTGCCCTCGCGCAGGCTGACGGTCAGCCAGACGTTGCCGCCCTGCTCGCGCTCCAGCGCCGCCTCGACCGGGCCGTAGCGCACGCCGTCGACCGTCAGGCCCTTGCCCAGCTTCTCCAGGTCCGTGTCGGTCACCCGGCCGAAGGCGCGCACGCGATAGCGGCGCTTCCAGCCGGTCGACGGCAACTCCAGCACCCGGGCCAGTTCGCCGTCGTTGGTCAGCAGCAGCAGCCCTTCCGAGGTCAGGTCGAGGCGGCCGACCGAGATCACCCGCGGCATGCCGTCCGGCAACCGGTCGAACACCGTCGGCCGGCCCTTCTCGTCGCGATGGCTGGTGACCAGTCCTTCCGGCTTGTGATAGCGCCACAGCCGCGCCTTCTCGCGCTCCGGCAGCGGCGCGTCGTCGACCAGGATCGGGTCGCCGGCGCGGACCAGGGTCGCCGGCGTGGTCACCACCGCCCCGGCCAGCTTGACCCGCCCCTCCGCGATCAGCTTCTCGGCGTCGCGCCGCGAGCAGCGGCCGGAACGCGCGATCACCTTGGCGATCCGCTCCGCCGCGTCGGCGGCGGCCGCCCGCTTGCCGGCCGCCGCGGTCATCGCGCCAGCCAGCCGCCGTCGACCGGCAGGGTGACGCCGGTGATCATGGCGGCCGCGTCGCTGGCCAGGAAGGCGATCGCCGCCGCCACCTCCTCCGGCTCGACCAGCCGGCCGAGCGGGGTCTGCCCGACGATGGCCCGCTCCATCGCCGCGTCGCTCAACAGCCGCTCGGTCAGCGGCGTGCGGGCGAAGGTCGGCGCCACCGCGTTGACGCGGATGCCGTCGCCCGCCCATTCCAGCGCCAGCGCCTTGGTCAGGGTCACCAGCCCGCCCTTGCTGGCGTGATAGGCGGCGTTGGGATAGAGGCCGCCGCCGACCAGCCCCATGATCGAGGCGACGTTGACCACGGCGCCGCCGCCGCGCGCCCGCAACAGCGGTGCCGCCGCCCGCGCGCAGTGGAAGGCGCCGCTGAGGTTGACGGCGAGCACGGCGTCCCAGTCCGCCGTCGCCATGTCGGTGGCCGGCACCCGCGCGCCGCGGCCGGCGTTGTTGACCAGGATGTCGAGCCCGCCGGCGCCGGCCATCTCCGCGAAGGCGGCGGCGACCGCCGGCTGGTCGGTCACGTCCAGCGCCAGCGCCTGCGCGCCCGGGACCAGCCCGGCCGTCGCCGCCGCGGCGGCGGCGTCGCGGTCGCTGGCGATCACGCCGGCGCCCAGCTCGGCCAGGGCCAGCGCCGTGGCGCGCCCGATGCCGGCGCCGGCGCCGGTGACCAGCGCCCGTTTCCCGTCCAGCCGGAACCGCGCCGCCACGCCCGTCATCGCCCGCACCCCTTCTGTTCCGCGCTGCAATGGCGCTGCGAATCCTTGCCACATGGTAATGCCCCTTGACGCCATTCGCCGTCGGGGACTGAATTGCGGCAACGTCGAACCGAGAACCGAGGAGCGCCTTGAGAGCCGTCGTCGCGCTGTTGTGTGCCCTGGCCCTTGCAAGCTCCGCCCTTGCCCAGCAGCCGTTGCTGGGCGGCGATCCGCTCGTCTCCGCCGTGCTCGGCCGCGACCTCGGCGCCGCCCGGGCGCTGCTGCTGGCCGGCAATGCGCCGCAGGGCCGCGACACCAACCGCAGGCCGCTGACGGTGATTGCGGTCGCCAACGACGACGCGGCGATGCTGCGTCTGCTGCTGGAATTCGGCGCCAACCCGAACGAGACCGACAACCTGGGCAACAGCCCGCTGGTCCATGCCTGCGCGCTGGGCAACGTCGAGGCGGTCGAGAAGCTGATCGCCGCCGGCGCGCAGATCAACTGGGCCAACCAGCAGGGCATCACGCCGCTGATGCGCGCGGCCCAGGTCGGCGCGATCGGTGCGATCCGGCTGTTGCTGGATGCCGGCGCGCTGGTCGACCTGACCGACTACACCGGCCGCGACGCCGCCTCGTGGGCCGACATCAACAACCACCAGCGCGCGGCCGAGCTGCTGCGCGGCGCGGCGACCCATTCCTGACCGGCGCCGCGCGCCGCGGCCCCACCGCGCGCCGGCCATTCAGCCCGCGGCCTGGTCGGGGGCGTGGTCCGTCGCGCGCTCCGGATCGACCGGCACGCCGGCGACCTGTTTCGCCGTGCGGATCGCGGGGAAGGTGGTGACCCGCACCACGTGGTCGGCCGAGGTCAGGCGGGTGGTCAGCCGGTTCTCGTGCGCCGTGTTGCGGGCGACCAGCCGCAGCAGAAAGTCGCCGCCGCCGCGCACCATGTGGCACTCGCGCACCTCCGGCCAGTCGGCGACCAGCGCCTCGAAGCCGGTCAGCACCGCCTCGGCCTGGCTGTCCAGGCCGACCAGCGCGAAAAACGTGACCTCCCAGCCCAGCCGCTCGCCGTCGAGACTGGCGTGATAGCCGCGGATATAGCCCGCATCCTCCAGCGCCCGCATCCGCCGCAGGCACGGCGGCGCGGAGATGCCGGCGCGGCGCGACAGCTCGACATTGGTCATGCGCCCGTCGTCCTGCAGGTCGCGCAGGATCTTCAGGTCGATGCGGTCCAGCTTCAATTCGCGCACGGCGGGCGATCCGTCTCCGGAAGTCGTGGGGCTGGCGCGGATGCGCCGTCTGCACTATAGCGATCGCAGCCACGCGCACGAAAGATTCTTTCAACGGCATGCTGCAACGGCCACCCCCCGCGATCCGCTCCAGCTGGATCGTTTCCGACGGCAAGGTCGGCATGGAGACCCAGTGCCTCGGCCTGGCGGAGGCGCTCGGCCTTGCGCCCGAGGTCAAGCGCATCGTCGTCGGCAAGCCGTGGCGCTGGCTGCAGCCGACGCTGACCCTGAACGCGCTCGGCAGCCTGCGCGCCAAGGGCGACCGGCTGCAGCCGCCGTGGCCGGATCTGATCATCGCCACCGGCCGCCATTCGGTGGCGCCGGTGCTGGCGGTCAAGCGCCGGGCCGGGCCCGACCTGCGGCTGGTGCAGATCCAGAATCCCGGCGTGCGCCTGGACGCCTTCGACCTGGTGATCACACCGGCGCATGACCAGGTGGAGGGCCCGAACGTGCTCAGCACCATGGGCTCGATGCACCGGGTCAGCCAGGCGCGGCTCGACGAGGCCAAGGCCCGGTTCGAGGCGCATTATGCCGCGCTGCCGCGCCCCCTGGTCGCGGTGCTGGTCGGCGGCGCCAACAAGGCCTTCACATTCGGCGCGGACACGGCGGCGGCGCTCGGCGCCGGCCTGGCCCGGATGGCGCATCAGTCCGGCGCGGGGCTGGCCGTCACCGCATCGCGCCGCACCGGCGGCGAGGCGGTCGCCGCCCTGCGCGACGCCCTGGCCGACGCCCCCGCCGCGCTGTGGGACGGCAGCGGCGACAACCCCTATTTCGGGCTGCTCGCGCTGGCCGACGCCATCGTGGTCACCTGCGATTCGGTCAACATGGTCTCCGAGGCGCTGGCCACCGGCAAGCCGGTCCACGTGGCCGACCTGCCCGGCGGTTCGCCGAAGTTCGCCCGCTTCCATGAGGCGCTGCGCAGCCACGGGCTGACCCGACCGTTCGCCGGCCGGCTCGAGCACTGGACCTACGACCCGCCCGACGACATGCGCCGCGCGGTCGCGGCCGTCACCGCGTTGTTCGACCGGCAGCGGACCGGTACGGCCGGGCGGTGCGACGATAATGCTGCGCGCCGCGCCGGGTGAGCGCCGCTATCGTGGGTGCCATGACCGACTCGGACACTGCCGCGACCGCCGGCGACGCGATGATCGACCTCGCGGCCTTCGCCGCGGCGCCGCTGGTGCGCGACCCCTATGATCATGTGATCGTGCCCGCCTTCCTGCGGCCGGAGGCGATCGCCGGCGTGATGGCGGATTTCCCCGACCCCGGCGGCCCCGGCAGCTTCCCGGTGCGCGGCCTGCACTACGGGCCCCGTTTCGCCGCCCTGCTCGCCGCCCTGCGCGGGCCGGCGGTGCGCGACGCCTTCGCCGCCAAGTTCGGGCTGGAACTCGCCGGCCTGCCGACCATGGTCACGGTGCGCGGCGAATGCCGGCCGACCGACGGCAAGATCCACACCGATTCGGTCGACAAGGTCGTGACCGTGCTGATCTACCTCAATCCCGACTGGCAGGACCGGGGCGGGCGCCTGCGCATCCTGCGCTCCGGCACCGACCTGGACGACTATGCCGCCGAGGCGCCGCCGGAGGCGGGCTCCATGCTGGCCTTCCGCCGCAGCGACCGCAGCTGGCACGGCCACAAACCTTTCAGCGGGCCGCGCCGCGCGATCCAGCTCAACTGGGTGTCGAGCCGGCGCTACGTGGTCAAGGAGCAGCTGCGCCACAGCCTGTCGGCCTTCGGCAAGCGGCTATCCTCGGGCCGCGCCCGCGCCGCGGCGGGCTGAGCGGCGCCCTACGACAGCGGAGCGGCCTGATGGCACTCAGAATCGAGACCTTCGACAACGCCACCGGCGGCTCGTCCTTCTTCAAGGCGGTCGGCCATCCCTACACCGCGGAGCGGCTGCAGGCGCTGCTCGCCGGCCTGCACGGCCGGCGCGTCGCCCTGTACGACCCGGACGGCCTGGCCGCGCCGCTGGCCGAGCTGTTCGACATCGCCGCGCTCGACCCGGTCGCGGTGTACGTGCAGGCGGTGACCGCGGTCGGCACGCCCGTCCTCGGCTGTTCCGCCGAGCCGGTCACCGCGCTGGCCGACGCCCGCATCGACGCGCTGCTGCTGCCGGCGTTCGACGCCGGCCGGCTGGTCGATCACATCCGCCACCTGGTGCCGGCGGGCTGCGAGGTGGTGACGCTGGACCGGGTGCGCCTGCCCGACAGCCTGCTGTCGAACCCGCGGCGCTACCTCGACGGCCTCAACTTCGCCACCAACTTCGCCTTCTTCCGCGACGGCGACGGCCACCACACCCGGGTCGCCACCTGCAACTACTGGTCCGGCTACGGCGCGCCCGACGTGCGTCTGTGGCTGCGGCTGTTCGACGCCGACGGCCGCACGCTGGCGGAGTGGGAACAGCCGGTCGCCGGCAACGGTGCCGCGATCGTGCTCGACAGCGCCGATGTACGCGCACGGTTCGGCCTGCCCGCCTTCTGCGGCCAGCTGTTCATCCACGTGGTCGGCGCGCACGGCCACGACGTGGTCAAATACGCGCTCGACACCTATGGCGACGACGACGCGGTGCTGTCGTGCACCCACGACGCCAATGCCTGGCCGGCCGACTACTACGCCGGGCTGCCGGCGCCGCGCGACGGCGAGCGGGTGGTGCTGTGGGTGCAGAACAGCCATCCCTGCCCGATCCCGGCCGGCGCCGTCCGGCTCAACCGCATGGGCCGGGCAGAGGAGGCGGCGTTCGACCGGGCCGTGCCGGCCTACGGCACCGCGCCGCTGGACGTGGCCGACCTGCTGCCCGGCCTGCGCTGGCCGGAGCAGGTGGAGATCACCGCCGGCCGCCATTTCGTCCGCCCGCGCTACGAGGTGCTGGAGGACGCAGGCCCGGACGGCGTCGGCCGCCAGCGCATCGCCCACCCCAACGTCCAGCGCATCGACCTGAAGCCCGACCCGAAGATCCGCGAGCTTGCCAACCTGCTTGGCAAGGGTCACCTGCTGCCGGCGCCGGTGCTGCCGGTCGACCGCTTCCGCTCGATCGCGCTGCCGACGCCGATGGCGCGCGGCCAGGCCGACCTGCCGCTGGCCGCGATCCTGTACGACCGCGACGGCCGCGAGGTCGGCCGCCGGGCATTCGGACGGCTGCCGCGCGACCACGCCGCCGCGCTGGATGCCGCCGAGCTGCTCGACAGCCGCGCGCTGCCCGGCGGCTACGGCCACATGGAGCTGGTCTACGACTTTGCCGACGGCGGCGGCGCCGACGGCTGGCTGCACGGCCTGTTCCGCTATCACGACGCGGCCACCGGCCACACCGCCGAGACCAGCTTCGGCGGCCACGTCTTCAACACCGTGCTGACCTATCGCGGCGAGCCGCAGTCCTACGCCGGCCGCCCGCCCGGCCTGTCGACCCGGCTGTTCCTGCGCGTCGGCGCGCCGCCGCTGGACACGCTGTGCCAGCTGATCTACCCGGCCTCGACCCCGTGGCACGCGACCTCGGACACGACGCTGACTCTGCACGCCGCCGACGGCCGGCCGGTCGCCGAGAAGCGCATCGCCATCGCCTGCTCCGGCTCGCTGTTGTGGCGGATGTCGGAGATGTTCGACGACGACGCCCGCGCCGCCGCCCACGCCGCCGGCCCCGGCACCTACGTGCTGATCCGCGACACCACCTGCCGGCTGTTCGGCTATCACGGCCTGACCTCCGCACGGGCGTTCAGCCTGGACCACATGTTCGGGTTCTGAGCGGCGCGGCGTCCGTTCGACCGGGCGCGCCGCCCGCCGGCCATCGGCAATTGCCCTCGCCCCGGCCTCTGCCTATGTTCAACCCGAAGTCGTCGTTGCCGATCCGCCGGAGCCAGCCGCCATGCCCGAGACCCATTCCACCCGCATGCTGATCATCGGCTCGGGGCCGGCGGGCTACACCGCGGCGATCTACGGCGCGCGCGCCAGCCTGGCGCCGATCGTGGTGCAGGGCCTGCAGCCCGGCGGACAGCTGACCATCACCACCGACGTGGAGAACTATCCCGGCTTCGCCGACGTGATCCAGGGGCCGTGGCTGATGGAGCAGATGCAGGCGCAGGCCGCCCACGTCGGCACCCGGATGATCACCGACACCATCGTGTCGGTCGACCTGGACAGCCGGCCGTTCCGCGCCGTCGGCGACAGCGGCGACACCTATCTGGGCGACACGCTGGTGATCTGCACCGGGGCGCAGGCGCGCTGGCTGGGGCTGGACAGCGAGCAGCATTACCAGGGCTTCGGGGTTTCCGCCTGCGCCACCTGCGACGGCTTCTTCTACCGCGGCAAGCAGGTGGCGGTGATCGGCGGCGGCAACAGCGCGGTCGAGGAGGCGCTGTACCTGACCAACCACGCCGCCAAGGTGACCCTGATCCACCGCCGCGACAGCCTGCGGGCGGAGAAGATCCTGCAGGATCGCCTGTTCGCCAACCCGAAGATCGCGGTGGTGTGGAACAGCGAGCTGGTCGAGGTGCTGGGCGAGAGCGGCGGGCCGATGAAATACGTCACCGGCATCCGCATCCGCAACCGCGAGTCCGGCGCCGAGTCCGACGTCGCGCTGGACGGCGTCTTCGTCGCCATCGGCCACGACCCGGCCACCGCCCTGTTCAAGGGCAAGCTGCGGATGGACGAGGGCGGCTATCTGGTCACCCGGCCCGACAGCACCGCGACCGACGTGCCCGGCGTGTTCGCCGCCGGCGACGTCAAGGACCGCGTGTTCCGCCAGGCTGTCACCGCCGCCGGCATGGGCTGCATGGCCGCGCTGGAGGCGGAGAAATTCCTCGCCGAGCAGGATTCGTCCCTGCGCAGCGCGGCGGAATAGGCCGGCGCCCCGCCCTGCCCCGGAGCCCGCGCTCCGGCCCGCCCCCCGCCGGAGCGTGCGCTCCGGCCCGCCAGGGCCCCCGCCGCGGGTGGCCGAAACGAACGGAACAACGCGCCATGGCGCTTGACTGGGACAAGTTGCGCGTCTTCCACGCCGTCGCCGAGGCCGGCAGCTTCACCCATGCCGGCCAGACCCTGAAGCTGAGCCAGTCGGCGATCAGCCGCCAGATCTCCGCGCTGGAGGAAAGCCTGTCGGTGCCGCTGTTCCACCGCCATGCGCGCGGCCTGATCATGACCGAGCAGGGCGAGCGGCTCTATGCCACCGTGCACGAGGTGTTCGGCAAGCTGGCGGCGACCGAACGGGCGCTGACCGACAGCAAGGCGGCGCCGGTCGGCACGCTGCGCATCACCTGCACCCTGGCGCTGGCGACCTCGTGGCTGGCGCCGCGCATCCAGGCCTTCATCGACCGCTATCCGGAAATCCGGGTCACCGTGATCGCCGACGACGGCGACGTCGACCTCGGCATGGGCGAGGCCGACTGCGCCGTGCGGCTCGGCCAGCCGCAACAGGGCGACCTGGTCCGCCGCAAGCTGATGACCGTGCACACCCACGTCTACGCCGCCCGGCCCTATCTCGACCGCTACGGCGCGCCGGAGCGGCCGGAAGACCTGGACCGCCACCGCATGATCGCCTACGGCTTTTCGCGCCGGCCGCCGGTCAACGACATCAACTGGGCGCTCTATGTCGGCCGCGACGACACCCAGCCGCGCACGCCGGTGCTGGAGATCAACAACATCTATGCCATCGGCCGGGCGGTGGCGAGCGGCATCGGCATCGCCGGCCTGCCAGATTTCATCACCGAATCGGTCAGCGGCCTGGTCCGCGTGCTGCCCACCATCGACGGGCCCAGCTACGACGCCTATTTCGTCTACCCGTCCGAGCTGCGCAACTCCGCCCGCCTGCAGGTTTTCCGCGACTTCCTGCTGAGCCGCATTCCGGAAACGCCGTTCTGAGCGGCGGCCTGCCGGGCTGCGCCTCCGGCCGCGTGCGGGCGCCATCGACGGCGCGCCGCGGCAGGGCCGTTGCGTCCTTCGAGACGGCCGCCTGCCGGCGGCCTCCTCAGGATGAGGAGCGTCGGGGGCGCCATCGACGGCGCGCGGAGGCTTGCGTCCTTCGAGACGGCCGCCTGCCGGCGGCCTCAGGATGAGGCGTCGGAGAGCGCCATCGACGGCGCGCCGGCAGGCCGTTGCGTCCTTCGAGACGGCGCCTGCCGGCGGCCTCCTCAGGATCGAGGAGCGTCGGGGCGCCATCGACGGCGGGATGGCGAGCGGCGCCGCGGTGCACTGCTATCCCGGCCCGCCGTTGCCGCCACGCACCAGCCCACCTCATCCTGAGGAGCCGCCCCGCGGCGTCTCGAGGGCGCACTGCGCCACTGCCCGCACCGATCCTCGCCGCCACGCCCAGCCCCTCATCCTGAGGAGCCGCGCAGGCCGGCGTCTCGAAGGACGCACCGACGCGTCAGCCGTTGCCTCCGGCGCGGGCGCGGTACATAGAGCGGCAGGCGCGTCCGCAGCCTGCGGCGCGCAGCAACCGGGGCAAGCCGATGCCGAGACCGCCGGTCCTGTTCGTCTCCCACGGGTCGCCGATGCTGGCGGTCGAGGACAGCCCGGCCAGCCGCTATCTGCGCGGGCTGGCGGCGACCGTGCCGCGGCCGCGGACGATCCTGGTGCTGTCGGCCCATTGGGGCAGCCAGCGCCCGCTGGTCGGTACCGCGGCGGCGTTCGAGACCATCCACGACTTCGGCGGCTTCCCCGACGCGCTCTACCGCATGCGCTATCCCGCCCGCGGCGATGCCGCGGTGGCGGCGCGGGCGCTCGAGCTGCTGGCCGCCGCCGGGCTGGACCCGGCGCCCGACCCGGTGCGCGGGCTCGACCACGGCGCCTGGGTGCCGCTGATCCTGGCCTGGCCGCAGGCCGACGTGCCGGTGGTGCCGCTGTCGATCCAGCCCCGGCGCGACGCCGCCCATCACATCGCCGTCGGCCGGGCGCTGCGCCCGCTGCGCGACGACGGCGTGCTGGTGCTGGCCAGCGGCGCCGCGACGCACAATCTGGGCGCGCTCGACCCCCGGGCCCGAACGGCACCCGCCTGGGTCGCCGACTTCGCGGCTTGGCTGGCCGGCGCGCTGGCCGCCCGCGACGATGCGGCGCTGCGCGACTGGACCCGGGCGCCGTCGGCGCGCGCCAACCACCCGACGCCGGAGCACCTGCTGCCGCTGTTCGCCGCCGTCGGCGCCGCCGACGACGGCGAACCCGGCCGTCGCGATCACACCAGCCTCGAATACGGCGCGCTGGCGATGGACTGCTATCGCTTCGACGCCGCGGCCTGAGCGGCGCGGCCGCTACTGGATGATGATCGCGCAGCCCGTTCCGGCGCCGCGGCACCACACCTCGCCGGTGTTCGGGTCCTGCAGCGCCTGCAGGTTGATCTGTTGCGCCGCCGTGCCGATCGGGCCGAGCGTGCCGGCGCGGATGCCGCGCTCGACGGCCAGCCGCACGCTCGGGATGTGGACCAGGCAGTCCTGGTTCGGCCGCCGCGGCATGCTGGCGCCGATCAGCTTCACCACCGTGCCGTCGGTCAGCTGCAGCTGGAAGCCCTGCGCCCGGATCGTGGCGCTGGACACGCCGTCCTCGGGGTTGAACTGGGCCGGCTCTTCGGCCATGGCCGGGACGGACAGGCCGACCGCGGCAAGCAGGGAGGCGACGGAGACAAGACGCGTCAGGCTTCTCATCGACATTTTCCTTCCACAAGGGCCGCGGGAACGCCGCGGCCTGGGCGTCTGATACGGCGGACGGTCGCGAACCCTGCGAGGCCGGCTGCGGCTGCCGCCGTCCGGCCGCACGGGGCGCCGCCGATTGTTCGTCCAGTCCGTGGCGGCCGGCAAGGGCCTTCGCAACCCCCCTGGCGCGGCCATCGGCCGACCGGCCTCAGGCGGGGCGTTCCGGCACCGCCGTCGCGAACAGCGCCGCGGTCTCCGCCATCTCCTGTCGCACCCAGGCCTTGAACCGCGCCACCTTGGCCGACTCGCGCTCGTCCCCGGCCGTGACCAGCCAGTAGCCGTGACCGGTGCGCGCCCGCTCGCGGAACGGCGCGACCAGGCAGCCGCGCGCGATGGCGTCGCAGGCCAGCGTCGGCCAGGCCAGCATCAGCCCCTGGCCGGCGATGGCGGCATCCAGGCACAGCGCCGCGTCGGTGAAGGTGTAGCCGCTGTTCATCGGCTGGCCGGCCAGCCCGACCTCGGCCAGCCACAGGTCCCAGCCGAAGCGCGCGTTGGCGTCGATCAGCGCCGGCAGCGACAGCACGCCGCGCGGCGTCTTCATCTTGCCGGCCAGTTCCGGCGTACAGACCGGAAAGACCTCCTGATCCATCAGCCATTCCGCCCGTACCCCGGGCCATCCGCCGCGCCCCAGCCGGATCGCCAGGTCGATGTCGGAGCCGTCGAGCGCCGCCAGCTCGGTCGTCGCCTCGATCCGCACCTGCAGGTCGGGGTTGGCCGCGCGGAAATGCGCCAGCCGCCACACCAGCCACTTGGCGGCCAGCACCGGCGGCACGCTGACGGTCAGCACCGCCTCGGCGCGGATGTCGGCCAGCGCCACCGCCCGCTCCAGCTCGCGGAACCCGGCGGTCAGGCGGGCCAGCACGGTCGACCCGAACGCGGTCGGCACCAGCCCGCGCGGCGTGCGCCGGAACACGGCGCGGCCGAGCTGGGACTCGCTCTTGCCGACCTGCTGACTGACCGCGCCCGGCGAGACGCCGAGTTCGTCCGCCGCCGCCTGCAGCGAACCGAGTCGGCCGGTCGCCTCCAGCGCACGCAGGCCGTTGAGGTGGACGCGCGACAGGGCCTTC
The DNA here is from genome assembly GCA_041396705.1 of Alphaproteobacteria bacterium. Classification (NCBI taxonomy): domain Bacteria; kingdom Pseudomonadati; phylum Pseudomonadota; class Alphaproteobacteria; species Alphaproteobacteria bacterium. Next base: position 83,683 of record JAWKYB010000007.1, on the reverse strand, counting down.
ACTTCAGTTTTCCTGAACCTGCCAACAGCCAATCTCGCTTGTCGGTACGGCAAAAGAGCCGATATCTCCCGATATCACAGGTTCGGGGATTCGCCGCCATGCAGATTTTCTTGAAGATCTTCGCCCGCGGCCGGTCCAGGCCGCACGGCGGGCGGCGGCGGCACGACGCCTGCCGCTGCTGGTGCAGCGACCCGCTGGCCCACCCGGCACTGCGTGCGATGACGGCCGACCAGTTGGCCGACCTGCCGTTCGATCCGCGGGCGATCGACCCCGGCGACGCATGCGTCTGCGCAACGGCGCCGGCACGGCGACACGACCGCGGGCGTGCGGTTGCGGCCGGCGCGGCGGCACCGGCCGCCTGCTGACCGGGAGATTTGAACGGCGGCGCGCGCCGGCGGGGCGTTCGGTGAGAAGCCCACCGAGGTACGTCAGCGGTCGGTCAGGTCCTCCCAGAACTCCTTGACCTTGCTGAAGAAGCCGGCCGACTGCGGGCTGTGGCTGCGCTTGGCGCCGCCCTCCGCCTCGAACTCGCGCAGCAACTCCTGCTGTCGCGGCGACAGGTTGACCGGCGTTTCGACGTGGATGTCGATGTACATGTCGCCGCGGGCCGACGACCGCATCACCGACATGCCCTTGCCGCGCAGGCGGAAGGTCTGCTGGTTCTGCGTGCCCGGCGGCAGGTTGATCTTGGCGCGGCCGCCATCGATGGTCGGCACCTCGATGGCGCCGCCGAGGGCGGCGTCGACCATGGTGATCGGCACGGTGCAGCTGATGTCGGCGCCCTCGCGCCGGAAAAAGGCGTGCGGGCGCACCGACAGCGAGATGTAGAGATCGCCGCTGGCGGCGCCACGCAGCCCGGCCTCGCCCTCGCCCGACAGGCGGATCTGGGTGCCGTCTTCGACGCCGGCCGGGATGTTGACCGACAGCTGGCGTTCCTTCTGCTGGCGGCCGCTGCCGCTGCAGCCCTTGCATGGCTTCTCGATCACCTGGCCCGCGCCCTGGCACGCCGGGCAGGTGCGCTCCACCGTGAAGAAACCCTGCTGCGCCCGCACCCGGCCGTCGCCGCCGCAGGTCGAGCAGTTCACCGTGGACGAGCCCTTCTCGGCGCCGCTGCCGCCGCAGCTGTCGCACTTCACCGACGACGGCACCCGCAGCGAGGCCTGCTTGCCGGCGAAGGCCTCCTCCAGCGTGATCTCCATGGCATAGCGCAGGTCGGCGCCGCGCCCGGCGCGGCGGCCGCCGCCGGCACCGCGCCCGCCCCTGCGGCCCATGTAGTCGCCGAACAACTCGTCCAACAAGTCGGCGAAACCGGAGCCGAAGTTGAACTCGCCGGAAAAGCCGCGGGCGCCCGCGCCGCCGGCGCCGGGGCCTTCGAAGGCGGCATGGCCGAAGCGGTCGTAGGCGGCGCGCTTCTCGTCGTCCTTGAGGACGTCGTAAGCCTCGTTGACTTCCTTGAACTTCCGCTCCGCCTCCGGGTCGTCCGGGTTGCGGTCGGGATGGAACTTCATCGCCTGCTTGCGATAGGCGGCCTTCAGGTCGGCCGCGCCGGCCCCCTTGGCGACACCCAGGACCTCGTAGTAGTCGCGCTTTGCCATGGCTGCGCCCTCAGCGCCGCGCCCGCCGCGCGGCCGCGTGGCCGGCCCGGCCGCCGCGCACCCGGGCGCCCCGCCGCGGCGGACGGGGCGCATTCAGGTCGCGGGGCCGGACTCCGGCGATGATGGTGGAGGTTCCCGGCATGCAGGCCCGGCCCGGTGCCGTGATTCGCCAGCCGCGATCAGCCGGCCGCGTTCTTCCGGTCGTCGTCGTCGACTTCCTCGAAGTCGGCATCGACGACCTTGTCGTCGCCTTCGGCGCTGCCGCCCTCGGCCGAGGCGGCGGCACCGTCGCCGGCGCCCTCCTCGGTCTTGTACATGGCCTCGCCCAGCTTCATGGCCAGCTGGGCCAGCGCCTGGGTCTTGGCCTCGATCGCAGCCTTGTCGGAGCCTTCCAGCGCCTGGCGCAGGTCGGCCACGCCGGCCTCGATCGCCGCCTTGTCGGCGGCCGGAACCTTGTCGCCATATTCCGCCAGGTTCTTCTCGGTCTGGTGGACCAGCGATTCGGCGTGGTTGCGGGCCTCGACCAGCGACCGCCGCTCCTTGTCCTCCGACGCGTGCGCCTCGGCCTCCTTGACCATGCGGTCGATGTCGGCGTCGGACAGGCCGCCGGAGGCCTGGATGCGGATCTGCTGCTCCTTGCCGGTGCCCTTGTCCTTGGCCGAGACGTTGACGATGCCGTTGGCGTCGATGTCGAAGGTGACCTCGATCTGCGGCATGCCGCGCGGCGCCGGCGGGATGCCGACCAGGTCGAACTGGCCCAACAGCTTGTTGTCCGCCGCCATCTCGCGCTCGCCCTGGAACACGCGGATGGTGACCGCGTTCTGGTTGTCCTCGGCGGTGGAGAAGGTCTGGCTCTTGCGGGTCGGGATCGTGGTGTTGCGGTCGATCAGCCGGGTGAACACGCCGCCCAGCGTCTCGATGCCCAGCGACAGCGGGGTCACGTCCAGCAGCAGCACGTCCTTGACGTCGCCCTGCAGCACGCCGGCCTGGATCGCCGCGCCGATCGCGACCACCTCGTCCGGGTTGACGCCGCGGTGCGGCTCGCGGCCGAAGAACTGCTTCACCGTCTCGATGACCTTGGGCATGCGGGTCATGCCGCCGACCAGGATCACCTCGTCGATCTCGTTCGCCTTCAGCCCGGCATCCTTCAGCGCCGCCTTGCACGGGCCGACGGTGCGCTGGATCAGGTCGTCGACCAGCGCCTCCAGCTTGGCCCGGGTCAGCTTGATGTTCAGGTGCTTCGGGCCGGACTGGTCGGCGGTGATGAACGGCAGGTTGACCTCGGTCTGGTTCGAGGACGACAGCTCGATCTTCGCCTTCTCGGCCGCTTCCTTCAGCCGCTGCAGCGCCAGCGAATCGCCGCGCAGGTCGATGCCCTGCTCCTTTTTGAACTCGTCGGCCAGGTAGTCGATGATGCGCTTGTCGAAGTCCTCGCCGCCGAGGAAGGTGTCGCCGTTGGTCGACTTCACCTCGAACACGCCGTCGCCGATCTCCAGCACCGACACGTCGAAAGTGCCGCCGCCGAGGTCGTAGACCGCGATGGTGCCGCTGTTCTTCTTCTCAAGCCCGTAGGCGAGCGCGGCCGCGGTCGGCTCGTTGATGATGCGCAGCACCTCCAGCCCGGCGATCTTGCCGGCGTCCTTGGTCGCCTGGCGCTGGCTGTCGTTGAAATAGGCCGGCACGGTGATGACCGCCTTGGTCACCTCCTCGCCGAGATAGGCCTCGGCGGTCTCCTTCATCTTCTGCAGGATGAAGGCGCTGATCTGGCTGGGGCTGTAGGTCTTGTCGGCGGCACGCACCCAGGCGTCGCCATTGTCGGCCTTGACGATCTCGTAGGGGACGATGTCGCGGTCCTTCTCGATCACCGGGTCGGTATAGCGCCGGCCGATCAGCCGCTTGATCGCATAGAGCGTCGACTTCGGGTTGGTCACCGCCTGGCGCTTGGCCGGCTGGCCGACCAGCCGCTCGCCGGAATTCGAGAATGCCACCATCGAGGGGGTCGTGCGCGCGCCCTCGGAATTCTCGATCACCTTGGCATCCTTGCCGTCCATCACGGCGACGCAGCTGTTCGTCGTGCCGAGGTCGATGCCGATCACTTTGCTCATGGTCACACCCCTTTGCGGCAGGCTCTGCTACGGCCCGTTCGACGGCGCCGTTCGAGGCCCCCATGTGGTTGTCGCGCGCGGCCGCGCGCAGTGGACGAAAGTGCCGGCAAGCGGGCGCGGTTCGCCCTTTTCGCGCCGGCATTGGCTCGTATATAGGGTCCGACTCCGACAGCCGCAACCGCCGTGCACCGAATCGGCGCGGCAGCCGAACCGCCGATATGCGCATGCGAAACGCCTTCACGCTGCTGCTGGCCGCGCTCACCGCCGGCCTGGCCTATGTCGCTACGACGCGCTCGGTGCGCTGGCCGGCACGACCGGCTGGGCCGTGCGCTCGGCTGTGCCGCGGCACCCTGGATCGTCGGCCTGATCGTTGCCGGCGTCGCCCTCGCCATCGCGCGGTCGCGCCGCCGGCCGGCGCATTTCCGCACCGTGGTCGAGAGCGTGGCCCTCATCGTGCTGCTGGTCCCTGTTCGCGATCCGCATTGTTCAGTCGCGGACCCTAAGGGCGGCTACGCTCGGCAGATCGGCGGCCGCGGCACGCTGCTCCTGGCGGCTCCAGCGGCAGAGACATAGAGCGTCCTGCTCGATATCGCCCTTGGCATCGTGCTGACCGGCGCATTCGTCGTCGCCCGCCAGCGCGCGACAGGCCGGCCGGCACGGCGTCGGCGGCATTGAAACCGGCGGCCGGCAGGGCTACCGCTCCCTCCGCCGCAGACACCCTTCAGGGCAGGCCGCGAGGCCAGGGCCCCGGTCAGAGCGTTCGTCCGGGCAGGGCCAAAGGCGTTGACCGATTGGAAAAAGCACAGCCTATGCGCCATGGGAAACCTGCGCCGGTTGCGAAGATGCCGAAATCGCGAGACAGTATACCGCCGCCAACCGGGCGGCCTGGAACAGGCGGCACCGCACTTCCACGCCGCGCACAACAACGCGCGTCTGCTCGACGCGTTCGCGCATCCCGGTCGCGTCACCTTCACACGGGATATCCTCGAGGCGCTGAGGCGGGTCGGCGTCGAAGGCAAGGCCGTCATCCAGCTCGCCTGCAACAACGGGCGCGAGACCGTGTCGTTGCGCAACATGGGGGCGGCGCGCTGTGTCGGCGTCGATGCCGCCGAGGAATTCCTGGCGCACGGCAGGCAGTTCGCCGAAGCGGCCGGGGTCGCGGACGACGTCGAGTTCGTCTGCGCCGACATCTACGATCTGCCCGCCGCACTCGACGGCTGCTTCGATATCGTGCTGACCACGATCGGCGTGGTCGGCTGGATGCCGGATATCGACGCCTTCTTCGGGGTCATTCGTCGCCTGCTGAAGCCGGGCGGCCGTCTGGTCATGGAGGAAATGCACCCGGTCCTGCTGATGTACGAGCCGAATCCCGCGACCGGCGTCTCGACGGTCGCCTATTCGTACTTCGCCCGGCAGATCTGGGAAGAGACCGGCGGCCTGGACTACTACGGCGGCACCGCCTACGCCGCGAAGCCCTGCTTCAGCTTCATGCATCGGCTCGACGAGATCCTGATGGCGGGACTCGGCAACGGCCTCCGCCTGGAAAGCTTCAAGGAGCTCGACTACGACATCTCGATGTTCTGCAGCGACCTGGAGCGCAGCCCGACCAAGCCGCCGCTCGGTTTCGTCATGGTCATGGAGAATGCGGGCGGCTGAGCCGGGCGGCGACGTTCATGCCGTCGCCATCGATGTGGCCGTCGTCGTCGACGATGACGTCGCCGACATTGATCCCGACTCGCAGCCGGATCGCCGGGTCTACGGCCACGTCGCGGTAGCGCTGCTCAGGCCCGCGCTGGACATCGCGCGCATAGGCGACTGCATCCACCGCGCTGGGAAACTCGATCAGCAGCCCGTCGCCGGAGGTCTCGACCGGCCGGCCGCCAAGATCCACGACCTTCGGGTCGATCGGCTCGGCGCGCAGCGCCCTCTGCCGCGCCAGCGTGCCCGCCTCGTCGCGGCCCATCATGCCGGAACAGCCGACCACGTCGGCGCCGACGATCGCCCCAAGCCGACGCTGGACGCGTGCCTCTGACATGGAGCCCTCTGCAGAGGCGCGGACGGGACCGCGTTCCTATGAATGCCCGGCGGCACCGTCTACCCGGGGCGACGGCGGCCCGCCCGACGGGGGCACGGGCCGCGCGCAGTGGTCGCCACGCAGCGAGAAGCGCTGCAGGAACTCGTTGACGTTGCGCGCAGCGCCACGTCGCGGCTGAGCCAAGCTGGCGCACAGCCGCACGCCGGCGTCCGGGAACGCCACCAACGACGGGGTCGTGAGCGGGCCCTCCGAATTCTCGATCACCATGGCGGAATTGCCGCGCCCCCAAGTGGTTGTCGCACGTCGTGGCCGGTGATGCGAAGGCCGATGCGCCGTGGGCGAGCGTGACCGGCGCTCCGCGCCTTGCGGTTCATTCGACTTGCACGTGCAGCCCGCAAGAGCCCGGCCCGCTTCGCGGGACCCGACTGCACCCGTTCGTGCGCATGGCAACGAGGCTGCCAGCCGGACCCGCCGGCGCCTCACAGTTCACGCGGCCGCAATGCTGGCGGGGCCGCAAGGAAGCGGACCGGCAAGGGCTCGGTGGCGAAGCCCGAATCCAAGGCGTCATACTGGAAAGACGCGAAGCTATCGCTCGCGGCGTCGTATTGCGGTGGAGCGTACAGCGTACACAGCAGCTCGCCGGCTTCGTCATAGACATCCGCCAGGAAATCCATCTGTTCGGCGATCCGGTCCTCCAGGGCGGCTGGGCCGTCCACGGTGACATTCTCGAAACCGGCGCGTGCCGGCGCGCAGAAGCCGATGTCCGTAACCCGCTGTGCTACGGTCCCTTCGACGAAGGCTGTCATGCCATGCCAGGACATCACCACCTGCGTCGTCGCGGTGAGCGCGCCGGGCGATTCTGCGGACAGTTGCTCGAGCCGGCCGCAGCTGCCGTCGACTGCCGGGTCGACACAGACCCACGGGTGCGTTTCCAGGATGGACAGAATCGCGCCAACGTCGGCGACCGTTTCGGGGCGGCTGCCGCCATAGATGTCGTGGCGCAGATCGTCCGCCGTCGGCCCGACCGCGATGTCACGCTTCAATGAATCCGGGCTCGGCCCGTATGCCCACATTACCGCGCCGACGGCAGCGACCAGGGCAAGCCTGGTGCCCCACCTGGTCCGTGCCGGTTCGATCCCCAGCAAGACGTGCCTCCTCCGGCCGCGCCGGCCCGATATCTTGCCTGGCGGACTCGCTTGTTGCTCTTCGCCGTTGTCGGTCGCGCCGGCTGCGGGCTTGGTTCAACGCGCAGTCTGGTCAGCCGGTCGGTTCGTCGGGCCGATGCGTCGGCGCGTCTCCGGCCGCAGCGCTACGGCGCCTTCGCCACCACCACCATCGCCGGACGCAGCAGCCGGTCGTTGAGCAGATAGCCGGTCTGGAACACCTGGGCGACGTGGCCGGCCGGATGCTCGGCGCTCGGCTGCTCCATCACCGCCTCGTGCAGGTTGCTGTCGAACGGCTGGCCCAGCGCGTCGATGGCGCTGACGCCGTTGCGCTCCAGCACCGCCGCTAGCTCGCGGTCGACCGCGGACACGCCCTCGGCCAGCGTGCGCATCAGGTCGTCGTCGTCCGCGCCGTGGGTCGGGATCGCCTGCAGCGCGCGCTGCAGGTTGTCGGCCACGCTGAGCAGGTCCTTGGCGAACTTGGAGATGGCGAACTTGCCCGCGTCCTCCCTCTCGCGCGCGGTGCGCCGGCGCAGGTTCTCCATGTCGGCCAACGTGCGCAGCATCTGTTCGCGCAGGTCCCTGTTCTCCGCCGCCAGCGCGGCCAGCGCCTCGGCATCGGCGGCGCCCTCGGGTGCGGCGCCGGCGTCGGCCGCCGGCTCCGTCGCGCCCTGGGCGCGGGCATAGGCGGCCGCGGCCTGGCCCGGCTCCACCGGCGCCGGCTCGCCGTCCTGCTGCGGCGCGGCGGTGTCTTCGGGGGTCGGGTCGGGCCTGTCCTGTCCGGTCATGGTCGCTTCGATCCTGTATCGTTGGCCCCGGCGCCCGCAGGCCTGCTGGCGCGGTGCGGGGCGGCGTGGGTCGGCTGTGGCTAGCGGTCGACGTCCTGCATGGCGGCCCCGCCCGGCATCAGCCGGCCGATGACCTGGGCGGTGTAGTCGACCACCGGAATGATGCGGGCATAGTTCAGGCGGGTCGGGCCGATCACGCCGATGGCGCCGACCACCTGGGCCCGGCTGTTGCGGAACGGCGCGATGATCAGCGAGCAGCCGGCGTGGCTGAACAGCTCGTTCTCCGCGCCGATGAAGATGCGCACGCCCTCGGCGTCGCCGGTCTGGCGCAGCACCTCCAGGATCGTGCGCTTGCGCTCCAGCGCGTCGAACAGCCGGCGGATGCGCTGCAGGTCGTCGAGCGCGGTGACGTCCTCCAGCAGGTTGGCCTGGCCGCGCACGATCAGCAGCCCGTCGTCGCTGCCGTCGTCGGTCCAGCAGGCCAGGCCCGCCGCCACCACCTTGGCGCTCAGCGCGTCGAGCTCGGCCCGGTCGCTGGTCAGCTCGGCCTCGATGTCGTTCAGCGCCTCGCCCAGGGTGCGCCCGCCCAGCCGGGCATTGAGGTAGTTGGTCGCCTCGACCAGCGCCGACAGCGGCAGGCCCTGCGGCAGGTCGATGACCCGGTTCTCCACCTGGCCGTTCTCGTGCACGATGATCACCAGCGCGCGACCGGGGCCGAGGCTGACGAACTCGATATGCTTCAGCGGGCTTTCCTGCTTCGGCGCCATCACCAGCCCGGCACAGGCGGCCAGCCCCGACAGCATCTGCGAGGCATCCTCCAACGCCGACTGCAGCGAGCGGTTCTCGCCGCCGAAGCTGGCCTCGATGCTGGCCCGCTCCTGGTCGCCGAGCTGGCCGACCTGCAGGATGCCGTCGACGAACAGGCGCAGCCCCGCCTCGGTCGGCAGCCGCCCTGCCGAGGTGTGCGGCGCATAGAGCAGCCCGGCCTCCTCGAGGTCGGCCATCACGTTGCGGATGGTCGCCGGCGACAGCCGCATGCCCATCGAGCGCGAGATGGTGCGCGAGCCGATCGGCGCGCCGGTCTCGACATAGGCGTCCACGATGTGGCGCAGGATGTCGCGCGACCGGCTGTCGATCGCGTCGAAGCCGGACCGTCCGATCCCGCCGCTGCACCGTTCGTCCGGCCTGTCCATGGTCCGTTCTGCCGCCCCCGGTTGACTGCAGGCTATGTAGGCAAGCGGCGGAGGTGCGTCAACGCCGCGCCCCGGGCGGCTTTTTCCGGAAGCGCCGCCCGGCGCGGTAGACGCCCGCCGGGCGGCGGGGTAGCGTGCCGCCGACCGAACAGCAAAGCGGGGGAACGGTGGCAGAGGCGGCCCAATGACCAGCAAGCGCCCGTCGGGCCGCGAAGCCGGCGCGCTGCGCCGCATCGTGCTCGAGCCGAATGTGTCGAAGCACGCCGAGGGCTCGTGCATGGCGCGCTTCGGCGACACCCATGTGCTGTGCACCGCCTCGACCGAGGAGCGGGTGCCGCCGTTCCTGCGCAACAGCGGCCAGGGTTGGGTGACCGCCGAGTACGGCATGCTGCCGCGCGCGACCAACACCCGCACCGACCGCGAGGCTTCGCGCGGCAAGCAGGGCGGCCGCACGCTCGAGATCCAGCGGCTGATCGGCCGCAGCCTGCGTTCGGTCACCGAGCTCAACCGCATGGGCGAGCGGCAGATCAAGATCGACTGCGACGTGATCCAGGCCGATGGCGGCACCCGCACCGCCGCCATCACCGGCGGCTTCGTCGCGCTGGCGCTGGCCTTCCAGAAGCTGGTCGAGGCCAGGGCGCTTGACCGCATCCCGATCAGCGACCATGTGGCGGCGATCTCCTGCGGCCTGGTCGGCGGTGAGGTGGTGCTGGACCTGGACTATGCCGAGGACTCGACCGCGGACGCCGACGCCAATTTCGTGCTGACCGCCGGCGGGCTGATCGTCGAGGTGCAGGGCACCGCCGAATCCGCGCCGTTCCCGCGCCAGGTGCTGTCGACCATGCTGTCGATGGCGGAAGGCGCGGTCGGCAAGCTGGTGGTGCTGCAGCGCGCCGCGCTCGGCGGGCTGGTCATCGGCGGCTAGGCGGACCCGCCCGCCGCCGACACGATTTCGACGTCGAAACGATCCCCGCCGATCCGGTTTCGATTGCGAAACGATCGAGCCGGTCCGGCAGAAGGTTTGTTGCAGATGCGAAACGTCCTCGAAGTCCTGCGCGACGGTCTGGTGCTGGCCACCCACAACGCCGGCAAGCTGGTCGAGATGCGCGACCTGGTCGCGCCGCTCGGCGTGCCGGTGACCAGCGCCGGCGAGCGCGGCCTGCCGGAGCCGGAGGAGACCGGCGACAGCTTTGTCGCCAACGCCCGGCTGAAGGCCGAGGCGGCCCGCGACGCCACCGGGCTGGCCGCCGTCGGCGACGATTCCGGCCTGGTGGTGCCGGCGATCGGCGGCGCGCCGGGCATCCATTCCGCCCGCTGGGCCGGGCCGGCGCGCGACTTCGCCATGGCGATGGACCGGCTCAACCGCGCGGTCTGCGCCGCCGGGCCGGCGCGCGACGCCTATTTCATCTCGGTCGTGGTGCTGGCGCTGCCCGACGGGCGCGAGCAGGTGTTCGAGGGCCGGGTCGACGGCACGCTGGTATGGCCGCCGCGCGGCGACGGCGGATTCGGCTACGACCCGATGTTCGTGCCGGAGGGCGAGGATCCCGCCGCCGGCCGCAGCTTCGCCGAGATGCCCTTCGCCGCCAAGCAGGCGATCAGCCACCGCGGCCGCGCCATCCGCGCCTTCCTGGCCGCGGTGTCGGACGCCTGAGCCGATGCGCGGCGCCGCGGCGCCCCGGCCGGACCTGTTGGCCGAGCCGCTCGGCATCTATGTCCACTGGCCGTTCTGCGTCGCCAAATGCCCCTATTGCGACTTCAACAGCCACGTCCGAGACCGTATCGACACCGAAACGTTCGTCGCGGCGCTGTTGCGCGAGCTGGATCGTTACGCTGACGAAACGGCAGGGCGCAGGGTCACCAGCCTGTTCTTCGGCGGCGGCACGCCGTCGCTGCTGCCGGAAGCCGCGGTGGCGCGGATCGTCGACCGCGTCGCCGCACGCTGGCCGGTGGCGCAAGGCCTTGAAATCACGCTGGAAGCCAACCCGAACTCGGTCGAGGCCGGGCGCTTCGCCGGCTATCGCGCCGCCGGCGTCAACCGCGTCTCGATCGGCGTGCAGGCGCTGGACGACGCCGCGCTCGCCTTCCTCGGCCGGCGCCACGACGCCGCCGAGGCCCGGGCCGCCCTTGCGATCGCCGCGCGCACCTTCGATCGTTTCAGCTTCGATCTGATCTATGCCCGGCCCGGCCAGACCGTGGCGGCGTGGCGGCGCGAGTTGGGCGAGGCGCTGGCGCTGGCCGGCGACCACCTCTCGGTCTACCAGCTGACCATCGAGCCGGGCACAGCCTTCGCCCGCGCGTTCGCGCAGGGCCGGCTGGCCATACCGGACGAGGCCGCCGGCGAGGCGCTGTACGACGCCACGCTGGAGGCGCTGGCGGCGGCCGGCCTGCCGGCCTACGAGATCTCCAACCACGCCCGGCCGGGGGCGGAATGCCGGCACAACCTGACCTACTGGCGCTACGACGCCTATGTCGGCGTCGGCCCCGGCGCCCACGGCCGTCTGCCGGCGCCGCCCGGCGGGGACGCCGCCCGCATCGCCACCGAGGCGATCCGCGCGCCGGAGGCCTGGGCCGACGCGGTCGCCGGCCAGGGCCATGGCGAGCGGCTGCGCGACCCGGTCGCGCCGGATGCGGCGGCGGAGGAGGCGGCGATGATGGGGCTGAGGCTGACCGCCGGGATCGACAAGGCCCGCTTCGCGGCCAATACCGGCCGGACGCTGGCCGACGCACTGCCGGCCGACCGCATCGCGCGGCTGGTCGCGTCCGGCGACCTCGTCGACGACGACACCGCGCTGCGCGCCACCGCCCAGGGCGCCAAGCGGCTGAACGCGGTGCTCGCCTATCTGGTCGGCTAGATCAACCGCCGATCGGAGAAATGTTTATCGGTCATGATAGCTTAGAGCAGCCAGTCTGCGTCCTTGAGGACACAGGATGCGCAGCGGCGGCCGCTACGGCGCCAGGTTGCGCTGCCAGGCGGGCAGCAGCCGCGGGTGGCTGTCGGCGCGCAGCGCGATGGCGTGCAGCCGCGGCGCCTCGGCCGCGAACCAGTCACGCCCCGGCCGCCACCGCGTCATGCAGCAGACGAAGATGTCGAGCGCAGACAGCCCCTCGCCGAGGAACCAGGGGGTGCCGGCGGCGGCGTCGACGATGCGGAACATCCGCTGCAGATGGGCGTCGGTCGCCGCGCGGAAGGCCGGGCGCGCCGCCTCGTCGGCGACGAAGCGGGCCGGATCGTCGCCGTAGAAATAGGCCGGATACAGCGTCGCGACCAGGAAGGTCAGCCAGCGCAGGAAGGCGGCGCGCTCCGCCGCCTGCGGGCCCGGCACCAGGTCGTCGCTGCCGGCCAGGTCGGCCAGATGCAGCGTCATCGCCGCCGATTCCGTCATGACGACGCCGGAATCCAGCACCAGGATCGGGATCTGGCCGACCGGGTTGAGCGGCAGGATCTGCGCCCGCGCCTCCGGCGCGGCCAGCAGGTCGCCGACCGGCACGAAGTCATAGGCCATGCCGTACCAGTCGAGCTGGGGCTCGATCAGCATCGAGCCCCAGAGCTTGCGGCCGTAGAGCTGCATGCGCCGCGCCGGCGACCGGTCAGAAGCCGACGAAGCTGGTCGGCGCCGGGTCGATCACCACGAAGCCGCCATTGGCGACCTGCAGCACCGCCAGCGCATGGTCGGCAACGGAGTCGGCGCCGAAGCGATAGGCGCCGTAGACGCCGCCGAAGCCGTTCTGGTTGGCGATCGCCGCGCCGGAGAAATTGTTGGCGCGGCCCAGCTCCGCCGCCATCGCTGCCGCGTCGTAGGCCAGGCCGGCGACCAGCGACGGCGCCGTGCCATAGGCGCTCTGGTACTTGGCGAAAGAAGGCGTCGCGCAGGGTCTGGTCGACGCGTGGCGAACAGCCCGCCGTTGGTCGACGGGTCGGTCAGCGTGTTCGCGTCCAGCCACTGGCCGGTGCCCAGCACCCGCCGGCCGCGGTCGACGTTGTAGTAGGCGACGAACGGCATCACCCGGGCCAGGCTGGCCCCGCCGTCCGGGCACGAACAGCGTGTCGAAGCCGCCGGACTGCAGCGACTGCACCGCCGGGGTATGATCGGAATCGGTCGGGTTGTAGACCTGGATCGGCCCGACCGCGAGGCCGACGCGCGGCGCGATCGCCTGCAGCGCGTTGGCCGCGACCGAGCCATAGGCGGTCTGCGGCACCAGCGCGGCGATGACCGACGAGCCCTGGCGCGCGGCATAGCTGAGGATCCGCTCCACCTCGCCCTCCGGCGTCAGGCCCAGCACGAAGGCGTTCGGGCCGGCGACGGTGGCGTCGGTGGTGAAGGCGACGACGTTGATGCCCGCCTGCGCGGCGATCGGCGCGACCGCGGCGACGTTCTGCGAGCGCAGCGGCCCGATGATGATGTCGGCCCGTTCCAGGATCGCCTGCTGTGCGGCCGCCGCCGCGCCGGTCGGCGTGCCCTGGGTGTCCTTGGCGATCAGCACGAAGTTCTGGCCGCCGCGCTCCACCGCCGCCATCTGGGCGGCGTTGACCAGCTGCTGGCCGATGGCGGCGTCGGCGCCGGTCAGCGGCGCCAGGATCGCCACCGTGGTGACGCCGTCGCCGAACGCGTCCGGGGTGGCCAGCGCGGTCGGCGCGCCGATGGCGGGCAGGGGACCGGTCGGGCCGGCGGGGCCGCCGGTCTGCTGGCGCGAGCCCTGGCACGCGGCCAGCGCGGCCAGCCCGAGCCCAAGCGCCGTCCAGCGCGCGAGACGCGCAAGTGCCTCTGTCACCGTCCGTCCGCTGGCCATCGCCGTCATTGCGCGCTCTCCTTCGCTGTACCGGTCACGCAGGGGGTCGTGCGTGGGGGGATCATGCTAATATCACGCTCATGTCGCCGCGCGAATCGTCTGTTTCAGCCGCTCCCGGCCGTCGGGGCCGAGCCTATCGGCGCCATGCCGGGAAGTAAACGCCGCACCCCGCCGCCGGATCCCGCCGCCGGGCCCGGCGATGCGGCCGCCGGCCGGGCGCCGCGCCGCCTTCCCGAGCCCGGCCTGCACCTGGTCGCGACGCCGATCGGCGACCTGGGCGACATCACCCTGCGCGCGCTCGACACCCTGCGCCATGCCGACCTGATCGCCTGCGAGGACACCCGCGTCACCGCCGTGCTGCTGCGCCACTACGCCATCGCCACCCCGACCGCCCCTTATCACGAGCACAATGCGGCGAAAGTCAGGCCGCGGCTGCTGCAGCGCCTCGCCGCCGGTGAAACGCTGGCGCTGGTCTCCGACGCCGGCACCCCGCTGATCTCCGACCCCGGCTACCGGCTGGTGGTCGAGGCGCGCGAGCGCGGCATCCCGGTCCACTGCGCGCCGGGCCCGTCGGCGGTGATGGCGGCGCTGAGCCTGGCCGGGCTGCCCACCGACGCCTTCACCTTCGCCGGCTTCCTGCCGGCCAAGGCGTCGGGCCGCGCCGCGCTGCTCGACCGGCTGGCGGCCGCACCCGGCAGCCTGGTGCTGAGGCCGCGCGCCGGCTGCCGGACACGCTCGCCCTGCTGGCCGCCCGGCTGGGCGACCGGCCGGCCGCGATCTACCCGCGAAGCTGACCAAGCTGCACGAGGAGGTGCGCAGCGGCGGGCTGGCCGCGCTGGCCGCCCACTATGCGCGAGGCCGGGCCGCCGCGCGGCGAGGTGGTGCTGGTGATCGGCCCGGCGCCGGCCGCGGCGAGCCGACGACACCGCCGTCGACCGCGCCTCGACGACGCGCTTGCCACCATGAGCGTGCGCGATGCCGCCGACGCGGTCGCCGCGCGCGCGGCCTGCCGCGGCGCCGGGTCTACGGCCGGGCGCTGGCCCGCCGCTTCGCCGGCGCCGGCACGGCGCGATGACCATGGCGGGCGCGGACCGGCAGCTGCGCCAGGCCGCCCGCCGCCGCGGCCTGCGCGCCGAGCGGCTGGCCGCCTGGTGGCTGCGGCTGAAGGGCTATGCCATCGTCGCCGCCGACGTGCGCACCCCCGCCGGCCAAAGATCGACCTGGTCGCCGCGCCGCGGCGGCGTGCGGCCGTGGTCGAGGTCAAGCAGCGCGGCGACGCCGACGGCGCGCTGACGGCGGTGACCTGCGCCAGCGAGCCGGCTGGCGGCCGCGGCGCCTTTCTCGGCCGCCGGGCCGACCTCGCCGCTCGCGGTCAGTTCGACGTCGTCGCCATCGTGCCGGGCCGGCTGCCCGCCACCCTGGCCGACGCCGGCCAGGACGTTGGCGATGGCAGCCGCGATCGCGCCCGTGGGGCAGCAGCAGCAGTGCGGGGGTCAGCGCCATGCTGGCCAGGAGCTGGTGCTGGCCGCCGCCGCCTGCTCGGCGCCTGCAGCCCGGCCTCGATGGTGGTCGGCGCCGGCGCCCGCGTCGGAGGCTGGCGGCGTTCGAGGACCGCGGCATCGACGGCACCTTCAACGACACCGGCTTCACAGCTGGCGGTCAACCGCGCCTTCCTCGACGAGGCCGGCGAACCGGCCGGTCGCCACCATGGTGCGCGAGGGCCGCGCCGTGCTACTGGTCGCGGCGTGCCGACCGAGGCGGACCAGGCGGAGAGGCGGTGCGCCTGGCCACCGCGGTGCCCGGCGTGGTCGCGGTTCATGACGAGCTGTCGGTCGGCCCCGCGGCGAACTCAACGTTCCAGGACACCATCATCAGCCAGCGGCTGGAATCATTGCTGTTCGACAGCGGAATCAAGGCGGTCAATTATGGGGTGCTGACCCACAACGCCGTGGTCTATCTGATGGGCGTCGCGCGCAGCGCGTGGGAACTGGACCGCGTGATCGCCCACGCCCGCAACACGCCCTATGTGCGCGGCGTGGTCAGCCATGTGCGTGTGCGCGCGGACGCGGCCGCACCGGAGCCGTAGCGAGGGGCGCGCCAGGCCGCGGGCCGGCCTCGGAAGGAAGCGGCGCCCGCGGCATGGTCTACCCGGGGGGGGTGGGGCCGGGGCGGAACGGGCCGGGGCAGGACTGGGATCGCGACGGCGCGGTCGACCCGCGGGCCAGGGACCATCTGCGCGCGCTCGGCAGCCTCGACGACGACGCCATCGACCTGACCGAGGCGGCGCTGCACATCGCGCTGCTGCTGCAGCCGGGCGCCGACCTCGACCCCTATCGCGCCCTGCTGGCCGACATGACCGCGGCCGTGGGCGGCCGCAACGCGCTCGGCCTCAGCGACCGGGCCGCGGCGCTGGCCGGCGCGATCGCCGGCGACTACGGCTTCTCCGGCGACGCCGAGACCTATGACGACCTGGCCAACGCCAGCCTGATCCGGGTGATCGACCGCCGCAAGGGCCTGCCGATCACGCTGGCGATCCTGTATCTGCACGTCGGCCGCGCGCTGGGCTGGCCGATCCACGGCCTCGGCTTCCCCGGCCATTTCCTGGTCGCGCTCGACGGCGCCGGCGGGCGCGCCATCCTCGACCCGTTCGACGGCGGCGCGCCGCGCCAGCCGCACGAACTGCGCGCGCTGGCCAAGCGCATGCAGGGGCCGGAGGCGGAGCTGTCGCCCGCGCTGTTCGCGCCGGCCGGCAACCGCGCGATCCTGACCCGGCTGCAGAACAACCTGCGCACCCGGCTGGTGCGCCAGGGTGCGTTCGAGCCGGCGCTGCTGGCCGCCGAGGCGGTGACCTGGTTCAACCCGCACGATGCCGCCGCCTGGCGCGACATGGGCATGCTGCATGCCGAGCTCGGCAACCTGCGCGCCGCGCTGATGACGCTGGAGGAATCGCTCGGCTGCGACGACCAGCCTTCGCGCCGCCACCTCACCGCCGCGCTGATCCAGAAGCTGCGCCAGCGCCTGAACTGAGCCGCCGCCCGCTGTCGCGACCGGCTGGACCCGCCCCGCCGCCCGCACCACCTTCTGCCGCAGCCGCGGACGTGGCATAGATGCGCGCCAACCCGCCCAACCGCACGAGACCCGCATGAGCCTAGTCGTCGCCATCCAGATGGACCCGATCCACGCCATCGACATCAACGCCGACAGCACCTTCGTGCTGGCGCTGGAGGCGCAGCGGCGCGGCCACCGCCTCTACCACTACCTGCCGCGCGACCTGTCGCTGAACCACGGCACGGTCACCGCCCGGGCCCGCCCGTTGGCGGTGCGCCGGGTGCAGGGCGACCACTACACCCTCGGCGCGGCGGAAACGCTGGCGCTGGCCGACGCCGACGTGGTGCTGATGCGCCAGGACCCGCCGTTCGACATGGCCTATATCACCGCCACCCACCTGCTGGAGCACGTCCACCCGCAGACCCTGGTGGTCAACGACCCGGTGCATGTGCGCAACGCGCCGGAGAAGCTGTTCGTCACCCACTTCCCGGAGCTGATGCCGCCGACGCTGATCACCTCGGACCGCGCCGCGATCCAGGAATTCCGCGCCGAGCACCGCGACATCATCGTCAAGCCGCTGTTCGGCAACGGCGGCGCCGGCGTGTTCCATATCGGCCCCGACGACGAGAACCTGAACGCACTGTTGGAGCTGTTCACCCAGATCTACCGCGAGCCGGTGATCGTGCAGCGCTACCTGCCGGCCGTGCGCGGCGGCGACAAGCGCATCATCCTGGTCGACGGCCGCGCCGCCGGCGCGGTGCTGCGGGTGCCCCAGGCCGGCGAGGCCCGCGCCAACCTGCACGCCGGCGCCAAGGCGATGAAGACCGCGATCACCGCCCGCGAGCACGCGATCTGCGCGGCGATCGGCCCGGTGCTGAAGGAACGCGGGCTGATCTTCGTCGGCATCGACGTGATCGGCGACTATATGACGGAGATCAACGTCACCAGCCCGACCGGCCTGCAGGAAATCGACCGCTTCGACGGCGTCAGCCTGGAAGCGCAGATCTGGGACGCGATCGAGGCGCGGCTGTAGCCGTCGTCCCCGCTATTGCGTCGCGCCGAGGTCCTGCAGCTGCGCGACCAGCGGCACATAGGCGTCGTCCTCGGCCGCGCGCGCCATGGCGCGATCCAGCACGGTCATGCCGTTGCGGTCCGCGGCGTCGAGGTCGGCGCCGGCCTCGGCCAGGATCGCGACGATCGCGTCGGAGCCGGCCGAGTGCCAGGTCAGCGGCGCCGTGGCGAGCATCAGCACCGTGTCGCCGGTCTGGTCGCGGGCGTCGACGTCGGCGCCGGCCTCGACCAGCATGCGCACCGTCTCCGGGCTGGTGATCATCGCCGCCATCATCAGCGGCGTCCATTCGGGGCCGGGCACCCGCCCGTCGATCTCGGCGCCGCTGGCGATCAGCAGGCGCAGCGCCTCCAGGCGGGCACCGCCGGCAGCCATGAACAACGGCGTCTCGCCGCGGGCGGAGCGGGCCTCGATGTCGGCGCCGCTGTCGAGCAGCAACTGCAGCATGGCGACGTCGTCGCGGTCCGCGGCGAGGTGGAGCGGGCGATAGTCCCGCTGCACGCTCTGCGCCTCCACGTCGGCGCCGCGGTCGATCAGGACCGCGGCCAGTTCGGTGCTGCCCCGGGTGACGGCGACGATCAGCGCCGAGCCCGACACCCCGTCGGATTCGTCGATGGGTGCGCCGTCGTCGATGAGCGCGGCCAGTGCCGCCGCATCGCCCGCCGCGACGGCGTCATGCAACGCGCCGGCCGCCGCGCCTTTGCCGCCGGCGATGAAGGCCGGCATCGCAAGCAGGCACGCCGCGACGACGCCGCGAGGTTTGATCGTTCGTCGCATGAATAGCCTCCCGCTGGTTGTCCCGACTGGGCGCGGCGGTTGCATTGGCGACAGCCGGCGCCTCCGGTCTCAGCCGCGCGGCGAGGGTGATCGACGTTGGCCGGCATGTCCAGCCGCCTGCGCGCACCGGGCCGGATCGCCCGGCGTGGAAGCGCGTGCCGCGTGGCAAAGGCCACAGCCGCCGGGCCCTCGCCCATGCCCCACTGCGCGTGCATGATAGGGTCGCGGCGCAACCATGACGCCGCATTCCACACCGGGAGGATGCACGATTGCCTGCGCCCGCGAAAACCTGGTTCCTGACCACCGCCGGCGTGCCGCGCGCCTGGCAGATGGTGTTCGGCGGCGCGGCGGTCGACCCGGCCAACCCCGACTGGGCCCGCATCGCCGGCTGGGACTGGGCCGGCGTCACGGTCGGCCAAGTCGACCACGGCTATACCCTGCACCCGGCGACCCTGGGCAGCGTGCACCCGAAGCTGGGCCGCAACTACATGGACCCCGGCAGCGACGACCCGCGCGACCCGATGGACTATGCCGAGACCTTCGGCGTGCGCGGGCACGGCACCCGCACCGGCTCGACGCTGGCCGGCTTCGACCCGCAGCAGGGCTATCTCGGCGTCGCGCCCAAGGTGCCGCTGATCCCCTATCGCGTCACCAACCGCAGCGTGCTGGACCTGCCCGGCGGCACCCTGCTGGAGCCGGAGGGCACCAACGTCGCCAAGGCGATCCGCCATGCGGTCGACCAGAACGAGTGCCCGGTGATCTCGATCAGCCTGGGCAGCCTGTTCGGCTGGCAGGCGATGGGCGAGGCGGTCGACCACGCCTACGACAACGGCGTCATCGTGGTCGCCGCCGCCGGCCAGGTGATCAGCGAGGTGGTCTATCCCGGCAAATATCCGCAGACGGTCAGCGCCGGCGGCATCCGTCCCGGCAACTGGCCCTATTGGACCTATCGCCCGTCCGGCGCCCGGCCCGACATCTGGGCCCCCGGTGCCGCGGTGTGGCGCGCCCAGGCCGCGCCGCCCGACAACGGCACCGCGACCTACCGCTACGACTGGGGCGAGGGCACGTCCTACGCCACCGCCGTCGTCGCCGGCCTGGCCGCCCTGTTCGTGCGCCGCTTCGCCGACGACCTCGCCAGGAAAGGCTATGACGGCTGGCGGCGGGTCGAGCTGTTTCGCGCCCTGCTCAAGCGCAACGCCAAGACCGTGCGCGGCACCGGCCAGGACGGCGCCGTCGTCCAGTTCCCCGGCGTGCTCAACACCTTTCCCGCCTGGCCGAAGCCGGACAGGCTGAAGCGCGCCCAACCCGACGCCGCCGCCATGCACCTGTAGCCGGCGCGCCCGGATTGCCGCGCCGCCTCGCGGCGGCCCGCGATGACGGAAGCCGTCATCGCGAGGCGCGAAAGCGCCGCGGCGATCCTGCGGCCGCCGCACCGAAACTCCTCAGGATGAGGAGGCGCGCACCGCGCGCCGTCTCGAAGGACGCACCGATCCGCGACCTGCAACGGCATCCTGGGAACCGACCCGCCCCGCGACCCGCCATTCCGCGCTGGCGCCGCGGCGATCCGCCTGTAGACTGCGCGCTCCACCTGTCCGACCGGAGCCGCCTTCCACCCATGGTTGCCCGCTGCGCCACCGTCGCCTTCCAGGGCATCGAGGTGATGCCGGTCGATGTGCAGGTGCAGTTCGCCGCCGGCCTGCCCGCCTTCACCGTGGTCGGCCTGCCCGACAAGGCGGTGGCCGAGAGCCGCGAGCGGGTGCGCGCCGCGCTGAACGCGCTCGGCCTCGCCCTGCCGGCACGCCGGGTCACGGTCAACCTGGCGCCGGCCGACATGGCCAAGGAAGGCAGCCACTTCGACCTGCCGATCGCGCTGGCGATCCTGGCGGCGATGGACGCGATCCCGGCCGACGCGCTGGCCGGCTTCATGGTGCTGGGCGAGCTGGCGCTGGACGGTGCGCTGCTGCCGGTCGCCGGCGTGCTGCCGGCGGCGATGGGCGCCAGCGCCGAGGACCTGGGCCTGATCTGCCCGGCGGCCTGCGGGGCGGAGGCCGCCTGGGCCGGCGACGTGGAGGTGGTGGCCGCGCCCAGCCTGCTGGCGCTGATCAACCACTTCAAGGGCAGCCAGCCGATCCCGCCGCCGCCGGAGCCGCGGCCGGTGCCGCTGCCGGCGGTGCCCGACCTCGCCGACGTCAAGGGCCAGGAGACCGCCAAGCGGGCGCTGGAGATCGCCGCGGCCGGCGGCCACAACCTGCTGATGACCGGGCCGCCAGGCGCCGGCAAGTCGATGCTGGCCGCGCGCCTGCCCGGCCTGCTGCCGCCGCTGACCGCGCAGGAGGCGCTGGAGGTCAGCATGGTGCATTCGGTCGCCGGCCTGCTCGCCGGCGGCGCCATCCTGCGTGCCCGGCCGTTCCGCGACCCGCACCATTCCGCCTCGCAGCCGGCGCTGATCGGCGGCGGCCTGCGCGCCCGGCCCGGCGAGATCAGCCTGGCCCACCACGGCGTGCTGTTCCTCGACGAGCTGCCGGAGTTCAACCGGGCGACGCTGGAGGCGCTGCGCCAACCGCTGGAAAGCGGCCGCGCCGTGGTGGCGCGGGCCAACCACCATGTCAGCTATCCGGCCCGGGTCCAGCTGGTGGCGGCGATGAACCCATGCCGCTGCGGCCATCTCGACGACCCGGCCCAGGGTTGCGGCCGCGCGCCGAAGTGCGGGGTCGAATATCAGGGCCGCATCTCCGGCCCGCTGTTCGACCGCATCGACCTGTTCGTCGCGGTGCGCGCGCTGCGCCCCGACGCGCTGGCGACCCCGGCGCCGGCCGAGCCGACCGCGGCGGTCGCCGCCCGGGTCGCCGCCGCCCGCGACCGCCAGACCCGCCGCTTCGCCGCGCTGAAGGCCGACCCGTCGGTGCGCACCAACGCCCAGGCCGACGGCGCACTGCTGACCGCGATCGCCGGCCCCGACGCCGCCGGCCAGGCGCTGCTGACCCAGGCGGTCGACCGCTTCCGCCTGTCGGCCCGCGCCTATCACCGCGTGCTGCGCGTCGCCCGCACGCTGGCCGACCTCGCCGGCGACGACCGCGTCGCCCGCCCGCACATCGCCGAAGCGCTCAGCTACCGCCGCCAGCCCCCGGCCTGAGCCGCGGCACACGCGGCGGTGCATCTGGACGAGCGGAGATGGCCGGTGCGTCCTTCGAGACGGCGCGCTGCGCGCGCCTCCTCAGGATGAGGCAGGTTGGGAGCGCGCCATCCGGCGCCGACGCCGGACCCGCACCGGTCATCCTCATCCTGAGGAGCCGTCCGCCGGACGGCGTCTCGAAGGACGCACCGCGGCGCGATCCGTTGTGTTTGCCCCGCCCGCCGCCTATGGTCCGGCCATCCCGCAGACAAGCCCGCCGCCCGCATGGCCCGCCCGCGCATCACGCCCTCCATCGTCGTCTCCGCGGTCGCCGTGCTGATCTCGGCCGGCGCGGTGTTCTTCGCCTACGACGCCTGGCAGGGCACCCGCGAGAATTTCGGCTTCCAGCTGCACAAGGCGTCGACCGCGCTGGACATTCGCGACGACGAGCGCACCGTGGCGCTGGCGACGACGTGGTCGCTCTATGTCACCAACCTGTCGGCGGTGGAGGCGCGGCTGATCCGCTGCGGGCTGGCCGGCGACTTCTTCCCCGATTTCGCGGCGGCCGAGTGCAGCCTGCGCCTGTCCGATTCCGGCGCCGACGCGCCGCGCACGCTGGTCGAGGCGCCGCTGGAATTCCGGCCGGGCGAGACCAAGCGGCTGGCGATCGACGCCACCCTCTACCTGACCAATGTCGGCGTCGCCTTCGACGACTATTTCGACGGCCTGAAGGACCAGCCGTCGTTCGAGGCCTGGCTGCGCGAGAGCGAGCAGGACGTGTTCCGCAACGGTTTCGCCGGGCGTTGCGAATACGGGCCCGACGGCGCCCCGCGCGCCTGCGCGCCGCCGCAGGACGGAGCCGAGGCCCGCAACCCGGTGGTCGGCTTCGTGTTCGAGTCCGGCCGCGGCAACCGCTTCGTCTTCTCCCAGCGCTACTTCGAGTTCCCGTCGCTGCCGGGCAGCTACTGAGCGCGCGAGGGTTCTCCACGGTTCGCGGTCCGGCGACGTGCGTCCTTCGAGACGCCGCCCTGCGGGCGGCTCCTCAGGATGAGGATGGGTGTGTGCGCTCCATCCGCCGCCGTCGACGGCCCGCCTGTCTCTTCGAGGAGCGCCGCGCCGCCGTCTCGAACGGACGCGCCGCCTCGGCACCGACCGTCCTCATCCTGAGGAGCCGGGCGCAGCCAGCGTCTCGAGGACGCCCGCCGCCCCGCCTGTCCTCATCCCGCGGAGGTGCGCCGCGCGCGCCGTCTCGAACGGACGCGCCGCCAATCCGGCACCGACCGTCCTCATCCTGAGGAGCCGGGCGCAGCCCCGCGTCTCGAAGGACGCACCGCCGGCCGAGCACCGCCTGTCCTCATCCCGCGGAGGTGCGCCGCGCGCGCCGTCTCGAAGGAGGCACGCCGGCGGCCGGGGTCAGCCGGCGTAGGGCGTGACGTAGGCCTCGAAGACCCAGCCGCTGCGGCAGGTGCCGGGATAGGCCTGGCGCGGCCAGATCGGCGAGCCGACGCCGCAATCGGACGGGCCGGGCACCTGGCGGTCGCCGGGCTGGTAGACGATGCCGATCCAGCGGCCGCGCGTCTCGCACATCGCGACCACGTCGTCGGTGTGCAGCGCGTCGATCTGGCCATAGCCGGAGCCGGGACCCGAGCGCACCGCCAGAAAATTGTCGCCGCTGGCGTCGAGGCCGCTGACCACGCCCTGGGTCAGGCAGGCATCGAGGTCGGGCTGCACGCCGACCATCACCGGCACCTCCGGCGTCTGCTGCGCCTGGGCGGCGCCGGCCAGGGCCAAACCCGCCAATGCCAACCCGGCGCAGCCGGCCGCCAGCAATCCCGCGCGTCGCGACATCTCGAAATCCTCCCGGCCCGGTTCAGGCCTTCTGCACCATCCGGCCGAGCGGCCGGCCGCCGAGGATATGAACATGGAAATGCGGCACTTCCTGGCCGCCATTGCGGCCGGTGTTGGCGATCAGGCGATAGCCGTCGCCGTCCAGCCCTTCCTGCGCAGCAATCCGCGGGATCGCCGCCCACAGCGCCTGCGCCTCCTCCGGCGTGGCGTTGGCGCCGAAGTCCTGCGCCGAGACATGGGCCCGCTTCGGGATCACCAGCACATGCACCGGCGCCTGAGGGGCGATGTCGCGGAAGGCCAGCACATGCGCGTCCTCGTAGACCCGGTCGCACGGAATCTCGCCGCGCAGGATGCGGGCGAAGATGTTGCCGTCGTCATAGCTCATTCGCCGTCGTCTCCCCCTTCCGCCATCGTTGCGCGCGCCGCCTTCTCGGCGACGCCCGAGGTGCCCTCGCGCCGGGCCAGCTCCGCCCACACCTGCGCCGGCTCTGCCCCGCAGGCCGCCCACAGCACCAGCAGATGATAGAGCAGGTCGGCGCTTTCCGACACCAGCCGGCCGCAGCCGCGGCTGTCGGCGCCGACCGAGGCCAGCACCGTTTCCACCGCCTCCTCGCCGACCTTCTGGGCGATCTTCTCCGGCCCGTCGGCGAACAGCCGCGCGGTGTAGGACGAGGCCCGGTCGGCCCCGCGCCGCGACGCGATGGTGGCATAGAGCCGCTCCAGCACCTCCGCTCCCGGCCGTTCCGTCATGCCGCTTCCTCCCCGCGTCCGCTGCCACACGCCGCATCGACGCAGGTGCGTCCTTCGAGACGGCGTCCTGCGGACGCCTCCTCAGGATGAGGACGGGGGTGCGGCGGCACACCGTTGCCGGTCAACCGCCGGCGCAGCGGCCCGTGCCACCACGACTCCATCCTCATCCTGAGGAGCCGCCCTTGGGCGGCGTCTCGAAGGACGCACCGCGCCGTTGCGATGCGCCCGCCCCTCGATAGACCGGCGCGCGTTCAGTCGTCCAGCCGCACCGGCACGCCGGCGGCGCGCATGTGGGCCTTGGCCTGGCCGATCGTTGCCTCGCCGAAATGAAAGATCGAGGCGGCCAGCACCGCCGAGGCGTGGCCGTCGCGCACGCCCTCGACCAGGTGGTCGAGATTGCCGACGCCGCCGCTGGCGATCAGCGGCACGCTGACCGCGTCGGCGATCGCCCGCGTCATCGGCAGGTCGAATCCCTTGCGGGTGCCGTCGCGGTCCATCGAGGTGAGCAGCAGCTCGCCGGCGCCGAGGTCGACCATGCGGCGCGCCCAGTCGACCGCGTCGAGGCCGGTCGGCCGGCGGCCGCCGTGGGTGAACACTTCCCAGCGCGGCGCCTCGCCGTCGGCCGAGACCTTCTTGGCGTCGATCGCCACCACGATGCATTGGGTGCCGAATTTCTCCGCGCCCTCGGCGACGAACGCCGGCCGCGCCACCGCGGCGGTGTTGATCGAGACCTTGTCGGCGCCCGACAGCAGCAGCCGGCGGATGTCTTCGACCGTCCGCACGCCGCCGCCGACCGTCACCGGCATGAACACCCGCTCGGCCGTGCGCGCGACCACGTCGTAGATCGTCGCCCGTTCCTCGTGGCTGGCGGTGATGTCGAGGAACGTCAGCTCGTCGGCGCCCTGGGCGTCGTAGATCGCCGCCTGCTCCACCGGGTCGCCGGCGTCGCGCAGGTCGACGAAGTTGACGCCCTTGACCACGCGGCCGGCATGGACGTCGAGGCAGGGGATGACGCGTGCCTTCAGCATGGCGCGGCCTGTGCCGGCGCGCCGTCGAGCAGCGCCAGCGCCGCCGCCGGGTCGATTCGCCCGTCGTAGAGCGCGCGGCCGCTGATCACGCCGACCACGCCGCAGGCCTCCACCGCCTGCAGCGCCTTCAGGTCGTCCAGCGACGACACCCCGCCCGAGGCGATCACCGGGATCGACACCGCGCGGGCCAGCGCCGCCGTCGCCTGCACGTTCGGGCCGCTCAGCGCGCCGTCGCGGTCGATGTCGGTGTAGATGAGGGCGGCGACGCCGGCGTCCTCGAAGGCGCGGGCCAGGTCGACCGCCAGCATGTCCGAGGTCTCGGCCCAGCCCTCGACCGCCACCCGGCCGCCGCGCGCGTCGATGCCGACAGCGATGCGCCCGGGAAAGGCGCGGCAGGCCTCGCGCACCAGCGCCGGCGTGCGCACCGCCGCGGTGCCCAGGATCGCGCGGCGCACCCCGCGGCCGAGCCAGCCCTCGACCGCCGCCATGTCGCGGATGCCGCCGCCCAGCTGCACCGGCAGGTCGACCGCGGCCAGGATCGCTTCCACCGCCGCGCCGTTCTCGCTGCGGCCGGCGAAGGCGCCGTCGAGATCGACCACGTGGATCCAGCGGAAGCCGGCGTCGCGGAACGCCCGCGCCTGCGCCGCCGGGTCAGGGTTGTAGGTGGTCGCCGCGGCCATGTCGCCGCGCAGCAGCCGCACGCAGGCGCCGCCCTTCAGGTCGATTGCCGGAAACAGGATCACGCCGCGCTCGCTCCTCGCCGCCCGCCGCCCGTGCGGGCGGCCGGGAGCCGCACACGGCGGCCCCGGCGTCGGGATAGGGAGCGTGCGGCCGGCAGGGCAAGCGCCGCGTTCGGCGCCGGCGCGCCGGCTCAGCCCGCGGCGGTCAGCGCCTTGCTGTAGTAGAAGCCGCGCAGCACCTTGCCGTCGACGCGGGCATAGTGCGGATCCTCGCCCCAGCGCAGATAGCCCAGGCTCTCGTACAGCGCGATGGCCGCGGTCTGGGTCTCGCGCACGTCAAGCCGCAGGATCTCGTAGCCGCAGGTGCGCGCCTCGCGCTCCACCGCCAGCGCCAGCTCGCGCGCCAGCCCGTGGCCGCGCGCCCACGGCGCGACGAAGCTGGTGGTCAGGCTGGCGGCGAAGGCCTGCGCCTCGTTGTTCTTCGGCGGGTGGACCAGCTGGGCCGAGCCGGCGATCACGCCGTCGAGCCGGCCGACGAACAGCTCGCGCCCCGGCACCAGCAGGATGCCCTGCCAGTAGGCCTCCAGGACGTCCGCCATCGGCGGCGTCACCCAGCCGAAGCCGCCGCCGGCCTCGATCGCGTCGCAGGCCGCGTCGCACAGGTCGGCTAGGTCGCCGTCGGTGAACGACTGCAGCCGTTCGACCGCGACGGTCGGCTCGTGATTGATCTTCCGCAGGGCGCCGGGGGAGCGTCGGTTCATGGGTCAGGGCCGCCAGTTCAGAAAGTTGGACAGGATTTCCAGCCCCACCGCCTGGCTCTTTTCCGGGTGGAACTGGGTGCCGACCAGGCTGTCGCGTCCGACCACCGCGGCGATCGGGCCGCC
Source organism: Alphaproteobacteria bacterium (assembly GCA_041396705.1). NCBI lineage: Bacteria > Pseudomonadati > Pseudomonadota > Alphaproteobacteria > Alphaproteobacteria bacterium. The sequence continues at coordinate 56,820 of JAWKYB010000007.1, read as the reverse complement.
ATAGTCGGTTTGCGCGAGCACCGCGTGCCGGTCGTCGGGCACGTAGTGATAGCTGTGGACGTAGTACACATGGGGGCTGTCGGGCAGGTTCGCCAGCAATGGATGCGGCGCGCGCTCCGGCCCCAGGGTGTTCCAGCCCATGTGCGGCACCTTCAGGGTGCGCCCGTCGGGGCCGGGCCGCACGCCCAGCGGCTCGACCGCGCCGTCGACCCAGCCCAGGCCGGGATGGGCGCCGTGCTCGCGGCCGACCGCCGCCATCAGCTGCATCCCGACGCAGATGCCGAGGAACGGCCGCGCCCGGGCCACCGCCACGTCGGTCAGCGCGTCGACCATGCCGTCGATGGCGCTGAGCCCGCCCATGCAGTCGGCGAACGCGCCGACCCCCGGCAGCACCACCCGGTCGGCCGCGGCCACGGCGTCGGCATCGGCGGTCACCGCCACCGCGGGCCCGTGCGGCGCCAGCGCGGCGACGTGGCGGATCGCATTGGCCACCGAGCGCAGGTTGCCGGCGCCGTAGTCGACGATCGCCACCGTTTCGCGCATTGCCTCGTTCCGTCCCCTGGTGTAGTGCCGACGGCGCCGCCGCCGGGACGCAGGGCATAGATGCTTCGCGATCCGGGCACAAGCAAGGCGTGGGCCACCGGCCCGCCCCTTGCCGCGCCGCGGCATCGCGCTTGAATGCCGGCCCGCAGTGCCCCACATGCGAGTCCGGCCCGGATCGCTCGTCCGAATCGCGGGCCCGAATCGACGGCCGGCCCCGATGTGCCGCCTCAGTCTACGCCGCGGAGATTACCGAGACACTGATGACGGAAATACAACTGCACGGCACCACGATCCTGTCGGTCCGCAAGAACGGCCGGGTGGTGGTCGCCGGCGACGGCCAGGTCACGCTCGGCAATACCGTGATGAAGGCGGGCGCGCGCAAGGTGCGGCGGCTGGCCGACAATTCGGTCATCGTCGGCTTCGCCGGTGCCACCGCCGACGCCTTCACCCTGTTCGAGCGGCTCGAGGCCAAGCTGGAGCAGCATCCGGGCCAGCTGGTCCGCGCCGCGGTGGAGCTGGCCAAGGACTGGCGCACCGACCGCTATCTGCGCCGGCTGGAGGCGATGATGGCGGTGGCCGACGCGCGCAACAGCCTGATCCTCAGCGGCACCGGCGACGTGGTCGAGCCCGACGACGGGCTGATCGGCATCGGCTCCGGCGGCGCCTTCGCGCTGGCCGCCGCGCGCGCGCTGGTCGACCGCGACGACATGGAGGCCGAGGCGATCGCCCGCAAGGCGATGGCGATCGCCGCCGACATCTGCATCTACACCAACGACCGGATCGTGATCGAGAGCCTGTGACCCCGATGGACAGCATCGCACCCAAGCCCGCCGGACCGCGCGGCGACGGCCCTGCCGCCGGCGCCGCCATCGGGCCGGCCGCCTTCAGCCCGCGCGAGATCGTCTCCGAGCTCGACCGCCACATCATCGGCCAGGACGACGCCAAGCGCGCCGTCGCCATCGCGCTGCGCAACCGCTGGCGCCGGCGCCAGCTGCCCGACGGCCTGCGCGAGGAGGTGCAGCCGAAGAACATCCTGATGATCGGCCCGACCGGCTGCGGCAAGACCGAGATCGCCCGCCGGCTGGCCCGGCTGGCCGACGCGCCGTTCATCAAGGTCGAGGCGACCAAGTTCACCGAGGTCGGCTATGTCGGCCGCGACGTCGAACAGATCGTCCGCGACCTGGTCGAGATCGCCATCGTCCAGACCCGCGAGCGCATGCGCAAGGACGTCAGCGCCCGCGCCGAGCTGGCCGCCGAGGAGCGGGTGCTCGACGCCCTGGTCGGCGAGAACGCGGCCGCCGGGACCCGCGAGACCTTCCGCCGCAAGCTGCGCGGCGGCGAGCTCAACGACCGCGAGATCGAGCTGGAGGTCGCCGACGGCGGCGGCATGGCGCTGCCGACCATCGACATCCCCGGCATGCCAGGCGCCCAGATCGGCGCGATCAACCTGGGCGACATCTTCGGCAAGGCGATGGGCGGGCGCACCCGCCGGCGCAAGATGTCCGTCGCCGACAGCTACGACCAGCTGATGGCCGAGGAGAGCGACAAGCTGCTCGACAACGAGAAGGTGGTGCGCCAGGCGATCGAATCGGTCGAGGAGAACGGCATCGTCTTCCTCGACGAGATCGACAAGATCACCGCGCGGGCCGAGCGCAGCGGCGCCGACGTCAGCCGCGAGGGCGTGCAGCGCGACCTGCTGCCGCTGATCGAGGGCACCACCGTCTCCACCAAGCACGGCGCGGTCAAGACCGACCACGTGCTGTTCATCGCCTCCGGCGCCTTCCATCTGGCCAAGCCGTCGGACCTGCTGCCCGAACTGCAGGGACGGCTGCCGATCCGCGTGTCGCTGAAGGCGCTGACCAAGGACGACTTCCGCCGCATCCTGACCGAGCCGGAGGGCAGCCTGGTCCGCCAGTATGTGGCGCTGCTCGAGACCGAGGGCGTGACGCTGGAATTCGCCGACGAGGCGATCGACGCGCTGGCCGAGCTCGCCGCCGAGATCAACCAGCATGTGGAGAACATCGGCGCCCGCCGGCTGCACACCGTGATCGAGCGGCTGCTGGAGGACATCAGCTTCAGCGCCCCCGACCGCAGCGGCGAAACCGTCCGCATCGACGCCGCCCTGGTCCGCGACCGCGTCGCCCGCCTGGCCGAGAACGCCGACCTCAGTCGCTTCATCCTGTAGCGCGGACGCAGCCGCCTCAAGTCGGCCCAAGAGCCCTTCTGGGCTTCGCGTGGGCTGTAATCGGCAGGGTGTCGGGTTTATTAGGCACTAAGCCTAACCCCCGAACCCGATCGTTGCGAGGCGCTCAGCCCCGCGGCAATCCAGCGCCGCCGCGACCGACCGCGGCCGCCGCATCCCACCCCGCTAGCCGCGGTCGTCGCGTTTGCGGCGGAGCAGGACGTAGAAGGCGCCGCTGCCGCCGTGGCGGGGCTGGGCGGGGGTGAAGGCGAGCACGTGCGGACGGCAGGCCGGCAGCATCAGCCAGTCGGCCAGGCGGCGGCGCAGGATGCCCCCGCCTTCAGCGCTCGGGCCCTTGCCGGTGACGACCAGGATGACGCGCCGGCCCGCGGCGACCGACTCCGCCACATAGCGGTCGATCCGGCGGTGGGCCGCCGCCTGGGTCAGGCCGTGCAGGTCGATGACGCCGTCGATCGGCAGCTGTCCGCGCCGCCGCCGTTCGTGCCGGCGCCGGTCGAGGCCGTGGCCCGGCTCCGGCGGCGGCTTGGCTCGCGCGGGCGTGGCCGCTGGCGTTGGCACGCGCATCGCCGCGGCCGCACCGGCCGATTGCCGCCCCGGCGCCGGCTCGGGCGGCGCCTCCGCGGCAACGGGTGGCGCTTCGCGCGGCCCATCGCCAGCGGGCCGCAGCCGGCGCACGTCGGCGGTCACCGCCGCCCACAGCGCCCGCTCGTCGGCCGTCAGCCGCCGCCGCGCCATGATCTACAACGCCGGCGCGTGCAACCGCGGCTGTGACACGTGTCACAGGCCGCGATCGGCGGCAGGGCGGTCGACCAGGATGACGTGGAGACGGCGCGGCCCATGTGCGCCGAGCTGGATCTTCTGCTCGATATCGCCGGTGCGCGACGGCCCGGTGATGAAGTTGACCGTGCGCGGCATGAAGCCGTCTGCGCCCGCCTGGGCGCGCAGCCGGGCCCAGCCGTCCTCGTAGCTGCCGACCACCCGGTCGCGCGGCAGCACCACGATGTGCGAGTCCGGCAGGAAGTTCAGCGTGGTCGGATGGGCGGCACCCGACAGGGTCATCAGCGTTCCGGTCTCGGCGACGCCGGCGAAGGCGCTGGTGACGCCGACCTCGGTGCCGCCGTCGGCCTTTGCCCGGGTCACCGTCAGCAGCGGCCGCTTGTGCCAGGGCACGGCGTCGAGCAGCGGATCGGGGGCCACGTTCAGCGCGCTGGGCAGATTCTCGCCGGCAAGGAACCCGGCAATCGCCTCCGGCACGTCGTCGAGACTGGCGACCTCCGCCACCGTGCCGTTGACACCGCGGACCATCTCGACGAACAGCGCCATCTGTGCGTCCGGCGTGCCCTGGCCGCGGCCGGGCACGATGTTCGCGCGATGTTCCGCGATGCGCTCGGCCAGCGGCGCGGCTTCGGCGCCGGCCGGCGTGGCGCGGCCGAGGGCGGAGCGGATGCGGCGCAGGATCTGCTCGCGCGTCGCGCTCATCGGCCGCCCTCCCGCCGCTGCCGCCTCCACTGCGCGTGAAAGCCGGGGCCCTGCGGCGCCGGCAGGTCGCGCACGCCGGTCCAGCCGCCGGCCAGCGGCAGCCGCCGCAGCCGGCCGCGACGGCCGGCCAGCAGCCGCAGCGCCCGGCTGCCGGCGCCGGTCGCCAGCCGGTAGAGCCGCGGCCGCCGTGCCAGGAAGGCCCACAGACCGAGCCCGAAGCGCACCGTGGCCGGGCTCAGCTTGCGGTCGAATTCCTTTTCGCGCCAATGCCTTAGGAGCTTCGGCAGCGGGATGCGCACCGGGCAGACGCTTTCGCAGCGGCCGCAGAAGGTCGATGCGTTGGGCAGGTGGCGCGCATTCTCGATGCCGGTCAGCGCCGGCGTCCAGATCGAGCCGATCGGCCCGGGATAGACCCAGCCATAGGCGTGGCCGCCGACCGCGGCATAGACCGGGCAGTGGTTCATGCAGGCGCCGCAGCGGATGCAGCGCAGCGCCTCGCGGAAGTCGCCGGCCAGCATGTCGATGCGGCCGTTGTCGACCAGCACCACGTGGAACTGGTCGGGCCCGTCGTGGTCGCCCGGCCGGCGCGGCCCGGTCGAGAAGGTGGTGTAGGAGGAGAATTCCTGGCCCGTGGCCGAGCGCGCCAGCACCCGCAGCAGCGTGGTGGCGTCCTCCAGCGTCGGCACCACCTTCTCCAGCCCGACCACGACGATGTGGATCTTCGGCAGGATCTGGGTCAGGTCGCCGTTGCCCTCGTTGGTGACGATGACGGTGGAGCCGGTCTCGGCGATCAGGAAGTTGGCGCCGGTGATGCCGACGTCGGCCTCCAGGAAGCGCTCGCGCAGCACCGCGCGCGCCTCGTCGAGCAGCTGACGCGGCTCGGCCAGCGGCCGGTCGGGCGGAAACTGGGTGTGGTGGGCGTAGAATGCCTCGCTGATCTGGTCCTGCACCACGTGGATCGCCGGCGCGATGATGTGGCTGGGCGGCTCGTGGCGCAGCTGGATGATGTATTCGCCGAGGTCGGTTTCCACCGGCTGCATGCCGTTGGCCTCGAGGAAGGCGTTGAGCCCGATCTCCTCGGTCACCATCGACTTGCCCTTGGTCACCGTCTTGGCGCCGACCGAGCGGCAGATCGCCAGCACCGCGTTGCGCGCCTCGTCCGGCGTCGCGCACCAGTGCACATGGCCGCCGGTCTCGACCACCTTGGCCTCGAACCGCTCCAGGTAGAAGTCCAGGTTGGCGATGGTGTGGTCCTTGATGTCGCGCGCCTGGTCGCGCAGCGCCTCGAACTCCGGCAGGCGGTCGGCGGCGGCCTGGCGCTTGCCGATGAAGCCGGTCTTCACATTGGCCAGCGCGCGCTGCAGCGTGGCGTCGTTCAGCGCGGCGTGGGCGTTGTCCTTGAAGCTGTGGCTCGACTGGTGCATGGCGGCTCAACCCTCGCCGATCGCCGGGCCGTCGGCCATGCCGGCCAGCACCTCGGCGACGTGGCGCGCGGCGACCGGCACGCCGTTGCGCTGCAGCTTGCCGGCGATGTTCATCAGGCAGCCCATGTCGCCGGCCAGGATGGTGCCGGCGCCGGTGCCGGCGATGGCCGCTGTCTTGGCCGAGACCATGGCGTTGGAGATCTCCGGATATTTGACGCAGAAGGTGCCGCCGAAGCCGCAGCAGACCTCGGCGTCCGGCAGCTCGCGCAGGCTCAGCCCGGCCACCTGGCGCAGATAGGCGCGCGGCTGCGCCTTCACCCCCAGCTCGCGCAGGCCGGAGCAGCTGTCGTGATAGGTGACGGCGCCGTCGAACGTCGCCTCCACCCGCTCCAGCCCGATCGCGTCGTGCAGGAACGACACCAGCTCCCACGTCTTGGCGGCGATCGCCTGCGCCGCCGCCAGCCGCTCCGGGTCGTCGCGGAACAGGTCGGGATAGTGCAGCCGGATCATGCCGGCGCAGGAGCCCGACGGCGCCACCACATAGTCGTGGTCGCGAAAGGCGTCGAGCACGGTCTGTGCCACCTGGCGGGCATGGCGCCGGTCGCCGGAGTTGTAGGCCGGCTGGCCGCAGCAGGTCTGCAGCGCCGGCACGTCGACCCGGCAGCCCGCCCGCTCCAGCAGCCTGACGGCGGCGAAGCCGACGCTGGGCCGGAACAGGTCGACCAGGCAGGTCACGAACAGGCCGACGAGCGGCGCACGGGCGGGTGTTTCGGTCACGCTTCGGTCCCGGTCGGGGCAGGAGGGTTCACGGCCTGATATAGACCGATGCGGCGCCCGCGGCCAAGGCGGCTTCGCGCGGGCCACCCGGCAAGGTTCACTCGGCAGGGTTCATGGCCGGCTTCATTCGGCGGCGCCGAAGCCCGCCACGCTGCGTGGCAGCAGCACGAACATCCGCCCGGCCGAGTTCATCGCCGTGGCCATTGCCTGGGCCTCCTCGCCGGCGCCCCAGAACAGCGCGCCGCTGATGAAGCCCTCGACGCCGGATTCGACGTCCTGCGCCACCACCAGCCGGCGGATGCGCGGCGCGCCGGGCTCCAGCCCGGCGACGTCGATCCACAGCGGCACGCCCATCGGCAGCAGGTTGGTGTCGACCGCGATGCTGCGGCCGGGGGTCAGCGGCACCCGCATCGCCCCCGACGGCCCCGCCGACTGGTCCGGCGACCAGGCGAAGAAGGCCAGCCGCCGGTTGAGCCGCATCATCGAGCGGGCCTCGTCCGGGTGCTCCTGCAGCCAGGCCCGCGCCAGCGCCCACGACGCGCCCTCGCGCGGCAGGATATCGCGCGCGATCAGCGTGCGGATGATCGAGCCGCGCGGATAGCCGTTGTCGCCGGCCATCGTCACCCGCCGGCGCTCGCCGGTGTCCAGCACCACCACGCCTTCGCCCTGCTGGTCCAGCTCGAACAGGTCGAGCGGGTCGTCGACCCAGGCCAGCTCCAGCCCGCGGCCGGCCAGCGCGCCGTTCTCGATCTCGGTGCGGTCGTAATAGGGCACCAGCTGGAAAGCCTCGACCCGGCCGCGGATCGCCTCGGGCGGCCAGTCCTCGCCGGCCTGCTCCGGGTCGACCTCCAGCATGTCGGGCGGCACGCCATAGATCGGATACTGGAAGTAGCTGGTCTGGCGCAGCGAGCCGCGCAGCGACACCTCGGCATAGCCGGTGACGAAGCCCTCGCGCGCCTCGGTCGTGGTCAGCCGGAACGGCAGGAACCACTGTTCCAGCAGCGCGCGCACGTCCTCGCCGCTGGCGAAGCGGGCAGAGGTCAGCGCGGCACAGGCCGGCTGCCAGTCGGCATAGCTGCCGGCGCGGCCGGCCAGGCCCAGCGGGCGCGCGGGGTCCACCCGGGCGAACACCTCGCAGCTGCGCAGCAGCGCCGGCAGCGCGTCCAGCATGGTGTCGTCCTGCCAGCCGCCCAGCTCGGCATATTGCGTGGGCTCCAGCCGGTAGTCGCCATAGCGGACATATTGCAGGTTGGGGTCGACCCCGCAGGCCGCCGCCGTCAGCGCCAGCGCCGCGGCGGCCAGCCGGACGATCGCCGTTCCCGAGCCCGCTGCGGCCACGCCCCTCGATCCCCCCTGCGCCCTTACCTGGCCCGGCGGACGGGTCAGTGCTCCGGCGCACCGGTGGCCGACAGCCACCAGTTCGGGTCGCGGCTGCGGACGTCGCGGCTGAAGGTCCAGATGTCGGTCACCTCGGCGACGTGGTTCGGGTCGCCGTCGACAACCCGGCCCTCGCCGTCCTTGGTCACGTTGACCTGTTCGGAGACGAAGCGCACCGCGACGTGGGCGTCGCTGCCGTCCAGCTCGGCCGAGGCGAATTCCAGCGTCTTGATGCCGACCAGGCTGGTATCCTGGGTGTGGCCGGCCCGGTGCCGCTCCTCGATCGCCGCCTCGAAGTCGGCGAACACCGCCGGGCTCAGCAGCCGCTTCAGCGTATCCTTGTCGCCGGCGGCGAAGGCGCCGACGATCATCTCGAAGGCGGCGCGGGCGCCGGTCAGGAACGCGCTGGGGTTGAAGCGGGGGTCGGCGGCGACGATGCGGTTCAGGCCGGCGGCGGCTGGCGAATCCGCCGGGACCGACGGCCGCGGCTGCTCGCGCTCGGGCAGCGCGATCACGTTGTCGCCGTCGGCGCCGCGCTTGGCGGCCGGCTCGCGGCGCACCGGGAAGGGCTGCACGCGGCGGCGCGGATCCTGCTCGTGGCCGGTGCGCTTGCCCAGCACGCCCGCCAGTTTCACGATCAGGAAGATCGCGATCGAAGCGAACAGGATGATGTCGAGATACTGGAACGCACCGCTCATGTGGTCTACCCGGGCCCGGTCGCACCGGGCACTCGCTGTTGTTCGGGCGGTTTGCGCACCGGGCGCCCGCCCCGCTGCCGCACCGCTAGACTATCGCATTCGTGTGCCGATCACACGGACTTATATAGGACAGGCGCCCCATTGCGCCATGCGTGATCTATAATCCCGGTTAATTGCCGCCGCGGCACCCCGGTTGTGGCCGGCCGCCATTCGTGTTAGCCCACTGCGCGATCAAGGCGGTCGGCCGGCCCCTTCCGGCGCTTTTCGGCCGGTGCGACCCCAGGCGCGACCCATCGAACCGACGCAGCACGACAAGGAAAACAGATGGCCGACACCCCAGGTTCCCCGCCTTCGAGCCCCGCAGTGCCGCCCGCCGGCGACGGCCAGGGCCGGCCGCAGCAGCGCGCCGTGCCGATGCTGATCAAGGCGCAGTACGTCAAGGACCTGTCGTTCGAGAACCCCCGCGCCCCGGCGCCGATGCCGGTCGGCCAGCAGCCGAAGATCGCGGTCGACATCGACGTCGCCATCGCCGGCAAGGGCGGCGACGACCACGAGGTGGTGCTGTCGCTGACCGTCAACGCCAGCCACAACGCCGAGACCCTGTTCATCGTCGAGGTGCACTACGCCGGCCTGATCACCGTTTCCGGCCTGCCGGAGAACCTGCGCGAGCCGCTGCTGTGGATCGAGGGCGCCCGCCTGCTGTTCCCCTTCGCCCGCGCCGTGATCGCCAACGCCACCCGCGACGGCGGCCTGCCGCCTGTGCTGCTGGCGCCGGTCGACTTCATGTCGCTGTACCAGCAGAAGACCGGCAAGACCCTGCAGACCGCCGCCCAGCCCGCCGCACCCGCCGGCACCGCCTGACCGCACCGCGTCGGGCCCGACGCCTGTCTGCCCCGCGCAGGCAGCGCCACGGCGCTTTCATCCTCCCCCGCAACGGGGGAAGGGCGACCGGCAGCACAAGGTCGCCAGGGCGCCTGGCACCTGCCGACGCCGCGGCTGCGCAGGCACACCCCGGCGCCCGGCCGAGGCAAGGGCCAGCGGCTACTGCTTCCAGATCGGGTTGCTGAGGCTTTCCAGCATCAGGGCGTGGCGGGCCAGTTCCTCGGCGCTGGGCGCGTGCGGGCGCGGCGGGCGGATGGCGCGCGCGGTCCGGACGGTCGCCTGGCGCTGTGCCGTCTCGCTGGCCAGCGCCAGGTCGGGCTGGCGGCCGCCGATCAGCTCCAGATAGACCTCGGCCAGCAGCTCGGCGTCGAGCAGCGCGCCGTGGCGGGTGCGGGCCGAGTTGTCGACGCCGAAGCGCCGGCACAGCGCGTCCAGGCTGGCCTGGGCGCCGGGAAACTTGCGCCGCGCCAGCGCCAGCGTGTCGACCGCGCGGTCGTTGGGCAGCGGCGCGATCTTCAGCCGGCCGAACTCGGCGTTGAGGAAACCCAGGTCGAAGCCGGCATTGTGGATCACCAGCGGAGAATCGCGCAGGAACGTCAGCAGGTCGTCGACAACGTCGGCGAACAGCGGCTTGTCGGCCAGGAAGTCGTCGGTCAGGCCGTGCACCGCGGCCGCCTCCGCCGGCATCGGCCGCTCCGGATTGAGATAGCGGTGGAACGTGACCGAGGTGGTGACATGGTTGACCAGCTCGATGCAGCCGATCTCGACGATGCGGTCGCCCATCATCGGGTTGAGGCCGGTGGTCTCGGTATCCAGCACCACTTCGCGCATCGCCGCTCCTATCCGCCGCCCTGCATGCCGTCGCCCGGCCCGCGCTGCAGCTCGCGCACCAGCCGCCGCACCTGACGGCGGCTCGGGGCCTTGCCGAGGCCGGTCGCGATCACGCGGTCGGCGGCGCGGCGTTTGGCCCGGTCCGGCCACTGCCGGGCCAGGATTGCCGCCAGCCGTTCCGCCGACATGCCCGGCCGCCGCATCACCCGCGCCCGTTGCACCGCCGCCGGCGCGCCGACCACGACCACGACGTCGAATCTAGCCTCCGCCCCGGTCTCGAACAACAGCGGCACGTCGGACAGCGCCAGACCGCGGCCGGACAGCGCCGCCCGCCGGAAGAAGCGGTCCTCCGCCGCGCGAACCAGCGGGTGCAGCAGCGCCTCCAGCCGCGCCAGCGCGGCCGCATCGGCGAACGCCAGCCGGCCCATCGCCGCCCGGTCCATGCCGGCCGGCCCGGTCATGCCGGGAAAGGCCCGCTCGATCGCCGGCAGCGCCGCACCGCCGGGGCCGGTCAGCCGCCGCACGCAGGCATCGGCGTCGAACGTCGGCACGCCGCTGGCGGCGAACATCGCAGCGACGGTCGACTTGCCCATGCCGATCGAGCCGGTCAGGCCGATGCGCAGCGGCGGCCGGCGGGGAAAGCGGCGCCGGGCCCGGCCGGCCCGCCATGGCCTCATGCCGCCAGCACCAGGGCGCGCAGCTCCTCGTCCACCGCCGGCATCACGCCGAACCAGGCCTGGAACGACGGCCTGGCCTGGTGCAGCAGCATGCCGAGGCCGTCGACCGTGCGCGCACCCGTGCCCGCGCCGCGGCCAGCAGCGGGGTTTCCAGCGGCGTGTAGACGATGTCGGTGACCAGCGCGTCGCGGTCGAGCCGGTCCAGCGCCAGATCCAGCGCCGGCTGGCCGTGCATGCCGGCGCTGGTGGTGTTGACCAGCGTCGCCGCGCCGGCCACGGCGTCGTGGCGCGCCGCCCACGGCACCGGGCTCACCCGCGGGCCGAACTCGGCCGCCAGCGCCGCGGCACGGGCCGCGGTGCGGTTGGCCAGCCGCACCGTGGGCGCGCCCTCGTCCAGCAGCGCGACGACGACGGCACGGGCGGCACCGCCGGCGCCGATCACCAGCGCCGGCCCGCCGGCCGCCGACCAGCCCGGCGCACCGGCACGCAGGTTCTCGAGGAATCCGAATGCATCGGTGTTGGTCGCGGCAACCCGGCCGTCGTCGCCGACCACCAGCGTGTTGGCGGCGCCGATCCGCCGTGCCAGCGCATCGGGCGTGTCGGCCGCGGCCAGCGCGTCTTCCTTGTGCGGCACGGTGACGTTGGCGCCGGCCATGCCGAGCGCGGCCAGCCCGCGTACCGCGGCCTCCATCCGCCCCGGCGCGACCGCAAAGGCGGCATAGACGCCGTCGATGCCGTGGCGGCGCAGCCAGTGATTGTGGATCAGCGGGCTCTTCGAGTGGCCGATCGGCCAGCCGATCACGCCGGCAACCCGGGTCTTCGCCGTGATCGCGGTCATGTCGCCAGCACGCCGCGGTCGCGCAGGAAGGCCAGCAGCGGCAGCAGCGGCAGGCCGAGGATGGTGAAATAGTCGCCGCGGATCCGCGCGAACAGCTGGGCGCCGAGCCCTTCCAGCTGATAGGCGCCGACCGACGCGGTCACCGCCTCGCCGACCCGCTGCAGATAGTCCTCGATGAAGCCGGCGCTCAGCGGCCGCATGGTCAGCTCGGCGGCCTCGACCTCGCCCCAGATGCGCCGGCCGTCCAGCACCACGCAGGCCGCGCTGAGCAGCCGGTGGCTGCGGCCCTGCAGCCGCTGCAGGTGGCCGCGCGCCTCGTCCAGGTCGCGCGGCTTGTCCAGCAAGACATCGTCGACGGCCAGGGTCTGGTCGGCGCCCACGACCAGCCGGCCCGGCATCCGCTGCGATATCCGCAGCGCCTTCAGCTCGGCCAGCGCCTCGGCGATCCGCGCCGCGTCCGCGCCCTCGGCGCGCAGCGACAGCTTGACCTCGTCCTCGTCGACATGGGCCGGCACGATCTCCACCGGCACGCCGGCGCCGGCCAGGATCCGGGCCCGCGGCTTGCTGGCGGAGGCCAGCACGACGGGCAGCACCACGGCGGTCACGACGCCACCGCCCCCGGCTCGCGCCGCTTCAGCAGCTGCAGCACCGCCGCCGCGGTTTCTTCGATCGACCGCCGGGTGACGTCGAGCACCGGCCAACCGTGCCGGGCGCACAGCTGCCGCGCCATCCGCAGCTCCTGCGTCACCGAATCGATGTCGACATAGGGTCCGGAATCGGCCTCGTTCATCGCGCGCAGCCGGTTGCGGCGCACCTGGATCAGCCGCTGCGCGTCGGTGGTCAGGCCGACGATCAGCGGCCGCCTGCACGCCAGCAGCTCCGCCGGCGGTTCCAGCCCGGCGATCAGCGGCACGTTCGCCGCCTTGATGCCGCGGTTGGCCAGATAGACGCAGGTCGGCGTCTTCGACGTGCGCGAGACCCCGACCAGGATGACGTCGGCATCGTCGAGCGCGCGCGAGCCCTGGCCGTCGTCGTGGGCCAGCACATACTGCATCGCCTCGATCCGGGCGAAATACTCCGCGTCCATGGCGTGCTGGCGGCCCGGCTTCGATTCGCGCTTGGCGCCCAGGTAGTTGGCCAGCGCGCCCATCACCTGGTCCAGCAGCGGGATGCAGGGCACCCCCAGCCGGCCGCAGGCGGTCACCAGATGCGCCCGCAGGCCGTCGTCGACCAGGGTGAACAGCACCGGGCCCGGCATCGATTCGATCGCGGTCAGCGCCTCGTCCAGCGCGGCGGTGCCGCGCACCATCGGCCACAGGTATTTCTTCGCCTCGAAATCGCCGAACTGCACCACGCAGGCGCGCGCGACGCTGAGGATCGTCTCGCCGGTCGAATCCGAGACCAGATGCAGGTTGAAGCTCTTGGCCGTCATCGGCCGCCTTTCCCCGGCGCCCGTCCGGGGCGCGCAAAGCTGTGGCACAAGTCGGCGCGAACCTTGCGGATGCACCGGGGCATAAGTCAACGGCCGGGGCGGCTGGGGACAGATCGGCGAGTCGCCCACACCGCCACGGCACCGCTGCCCGCTATTCGCCGCCGGGATAACCGGTTGTCCAGGCTGTGCACGACGGCGCAAGCGGCGACCGGCGCAGCGGACATTCCCGCAATGCGCGGTCCGCTGCCGTGCCAGGCGGCGCCAGCTCCGCCGCCCGGCCGTCCACCGCCCTGTCCACAGCACGACCGCATCCACAGCCGGATTGGGGACCGCGGACGGATGTGGTAATCCCCACGACTCACCGCCCTATCTCTTTCACTTCATCCTTTCTTGGGACTCTTGATTCGAAGAGGAGGCCATGCGGACACGCGGGCAGGTCAGGGAACCAGATGGCGCCGGGCGATAGGGATCGCAAGCCGGCCTTGCTGCGCGTGCTGTCGGGCGAGCGGGTCGATCCGCCGCCGGTCTGGCTGATGCGCCAGGCCGGGCGCTATCTGCCGGAATATCGCGCGGTTCGTGCGAAGGCGGGCGGCTTCCTCGATCTGTGCTTCGACCCGGACCTGGCGGCCGAGGTGACGCTGCAGCCGGTGCGCCGGTTCGACCTGGACGCCGCGATCCTGTTCGCAGACATCCTGCTGATCCCGATGGCGCTGGGCGTCGAGCTGGCGTTCGAGGCCGGCGAGGGCCCACGGCTGTCACCGTGCGCACGGTCGGGGACCTGGCACGGTTGAAACCGGCACAGGCGGTCGACGCGGCGCTGGCGCCGGTCTGCGAGACCGTGCGCCGCGTGCGCGCCGCGCTGCCGGCCGACAAGGCGCTGCTCGGCTTTGCCGGCGCGCCGTGGACGGTGGCCACCTACATGGTCGAGGGCGGCAGCAGCCGCGACTTCGAGACCGCCCGGCGCTGGGCCATGGCCGATGCCGCCGGCTTCGCCGGCCCTGATCGATGCCATCGTCTCGGCGACGATCCGCTACCTGCGCGCCCAGTTCGATGCCGGGGCCGACGCGGTGCAGCTGTTCGACAGCTGGGCCGGTGCGCTGCCGGCAGATCTGCTGTTCGTGCTGTGCTACGAGCCGACCCGGCGCATCGTCGCGGCCCTGCGCGAAAGCCATCCCGGCCGGCCGGTGATCGGTTTTCCGCGCCAGATCGGGGCGGCGGTCGCCGACTATGCGCGGCGCACCGGCGTCGATGCGGTCGGGTTGGACAGCGGCATTGACATGGGCTGGGCCTGCCAGGCACTGCCGCCGGGCATCGCGGTGCAGGGCAATCTCGATCCGATGTGGCTGGAGGTCGGCGGGCCGTCGATGAAGGTGTTCGCTTCCAACGTCTGCAACGTGGCGGCCGACAGGCCGCACATCTTCAATCTCGGCCACGGGGTCCTCAAGTCGACGCCGCCGGAGCACGTGGCCGAGCTGGTCGCCCATGTCCGTGCGCATACGGCGGGCGGCAACGGCTGAGCGCGCACGGCGCCACGGACAAGGAACGGACGTTATGGACTGGCTTGCGCTCTATCCCTGGATCAAGGCGCTGCACATCGTCAGCGTGATGGCCTGGATGGCCGGCATGCTCTATCTGCCGCGGCTGTTCGTCTATCATTGCGACGCCCCGGCCGGCAGCCAGCAGTCGGAGACGTTCAAGGTGATGGAGCGCCGGCTGATGCGCGGCATCATCAACCCGGCGATGATCGCGACCTGGCTGTTCGGGCTGATCCTGCTGTTCCAGTTCGAGATCTACCGGTTCCCGTGGATGCACGCCAAGCTGGTGCTGGTGGTGGCGATGTCGGGCATCCACGGTTTCCTGTCGCAGTGCCGGCGGGCGTTCGCCGAGGACCGCAACACCCGCAGCGCGCGGTTCTATCGCATCCTCAACGAGGTGCCGGCACTGCTGATGGTGCTGATCGTTCTGCTGGCAGTGGCGAAGCCGTTCTGATCGCGCCAAAATACCACTTGATCCTGGGGGACCCATTCGCTACATGAATCGCGGGTTTCCATCCAAGCCTGAACTCCGTCGATGACCGGCGCATGCGGGCGTTCGAACGCGCCGTGTGGCACGGCTGCCCCCGCCGAGCATCATCGACCTACCCGCACATGAACGCGATCCGCCGCCCCTAGCGCAGGCGCGCATTTCAAGAGCACAGAATGAATCTGCAGGAACTGAAAGCGAAGGGCCCCGCTGAGCTGCTGGCTTATGCGGAGGACCTGGAGATCGAGAACGCCAGCACGCTGCGCCGGCAGGACATGATGTTCGCCATCCTCAAGCAGCTGGCCGACAACGATGTCGCGATCTACGGCAACGGCGTGCTCGAGGTGCTGCAGGACGGCTTCGGTTTCCTGCGCTCGCCGGAGGCGAACTACCTGCCGGGCCCCGACGACATCTACGTGTCGCCCAGCCAGGTCCGCCGGTTCGGCATGCGCACCGGCGATACCGTCGAGGGCGAGATCCGCTCCCCGCGCGACGGCGAGCGCTATTTCGCCCTGTTGAAGGTCAACTCGATCAACTTCGAGGACGTCGCCAGCGTCCGCCACCGCATCAACTTCGACAACCTGACGCCGCTCTATCCCGAGCGGCAGCTGAAGATGGAAGTCGAGAATTCCGAGAGCAAGGACCTCACCGCCCGCGTCATCGACCTGATCTGCCCGATCGGCATGGGCCAGCGCGCGCTGATCGTCGCGCCGCCGCGCACCGGCAAGACGGTGATGATGCAGCAGATCGCCCACTCGATCTCCGCCAACCACCCCGACGTCTACCTCATCGTGCTGCTGATCGACGAGCGGCCGGAAGAGGTGACCGACATGCAGCGGTCGGTGAAGGGCGAGGTGATCAGCTCCACCTTCGACGAGCCGGCCAGCCGCCACGTCCAGGTCACCGAGATGGTGCTGGAGAAGGCCAAGCGGCTGGTCGAGCACAAGCGCGACGTGGTGATCCTGCTCGATTCGATCACCCGGCTGGCGCGCGCCTACAACACCGTGGTGCCGTCCTCCGGCAAGGTGCTGACCGGCGGCGTCGACGCCAACGCCCTGCAGCGGCCGAAGCGCTTCTTCGGCGCCGCCCGCAACATCGAGGAGGGCGGCTCGCTGTCGATCATCGCCACCGCGCTGATCGACACCGGCAGCCGGATGGACGAGGTGATCTTCGAGGAGTTCAAGGGCACCGGCAACTCCGAGATCGTGCTCGACCGCAAGCTGGCCGACAAGCGCACCTTCCCGGCGATCGACATCGGCAAGTCCGGCACCCGCAAGGAGGAGCTGCTGGTCGACAAGGGCACGCTGTCGAAGATGTGGGTGCTGCGCCGCATCCTGATGCCGATGGGCACCACCGACTCGATGGAATTCCTGCTCGACAAGCTGCGGCACTCCAAGACCAACTCCGATTTCTTCCAGTCGATGAACCAGTAGCTGGCGCGTACCAGCGCCGCGCCTGGCATCAGCGCGCACGCGACCGGGCGTCCGTTCGCCTTGCCGTCAGCGCCGCCACGCGCACACGGCCGTCGCCGAGCGCGTACAGCAGGTTTTCCAGCATCGTCGGCAGGTCGTCGCCGACCACCAGGTGCAGGCCCAGCGGCGGCAGCCCGGGCTTCGCCAGCCTGCGCACGAGGAAGGCCCGCGCCCGTTCGGTCCAGTCGTCGCGGACCTCGATGGCGAAGCCGGCGGCCTGCAGCGCGGCGGCCATCGCCGCCTCCGTCGCCAGGTGCGACTGCGCCGGCCGGCGGGCCCAGGGTACCGGCAGCGCCGGGCCGTCGCCGGCCACCCTCACCACGTCGTAGAGCACGAAGCGGGCGCCGGGCCTGAGCACGCGGGCGATTTCCCGATAGAACCGGTGCTTGTCGGCGACGTTCATGCCGACATGCAGCGACCAGGCCGCGTCGAAGCCGGCGTCGGCGAAGGCGGCGAGGTCGGTGACGTCGCCGCGCAGCAGCGCGACCCGGTCGTCGAGCCCGGTCCAGGCCGACAGCGCGTTGCCGGCGGCGCACAGCGCGGCGTCGAGGTCGACCCCGGTGACCCGGCAGCCGCGCGCCTGCGCCAGCCGCCGGGCCGGCCCGCCCAGCCCGCAGCCGGCGTCGAGCACGTGCATGCCGGCGGCCGGGTCCAGCCGCGCGATCAGCGCCGCGGTCGCCGCCGGCCCGCACAGGTGGAACTCGTCGACCGGCGCCAGATCGTCGAGCCGCAGCCGGTCCGGTCCGTCGACACGCTTGCCTGCGTCGTCCAGCGCCGCCGCGATCCGCCCGGCCAGCGTGCCCGGTTCGGCCCCTCGTGCCGGCACGGCGTCGTGCCGGCCGCCGCTATGGCAGCAGCACGGTCGAGCCGGTGGTCTTGCGCGCCTCCAGGTCGCGATGGGCCTGGGCGGTGTCCTTCAGCGGATAGGTCTGCTCGACCTCGATCCTGACCTTGCCGCCGGCGACCACGTCGAACAGCGCGTGCGCGCTTTCCTCCAGCTCGGCGCGGGTGGCGGTATAGGTCATCAGCGTCGGCCGGGTGACGTACAGCGAGCCCTTGGCCGACAGCACCAGCAGGCTGAAATCCGGTACCGGACCGGAGGCGTTGCCGAAGCTGACCATCATGCCGCGCGGGCGCAGGCAGTCCAGCGAGCCCATGAAGGTGTCCTTGCCGACGCCGTCATAGACCACCGCGACGCCCTTGCCGTCGGTGATCTCCCGGGTCCGCTTGACGAAGTCCTCGGTGCGGTAGTTGATCACGTGGTGGCAGCCGTGCGCCTTGGCCAGCTCGGCCTTCTCCGCCGAGCCGACGGTGCCGATCACGGTGGCGCCGAGGTGGTTCAGCCACTGGCTGGCGATCAGGCCGACGCCGCCGGCCGCCGCGTGCAGCAGCACGTTGTGGCCCGGCTCCACCTTGAAGGTGCGGCGGATCAGATATTCCACGGTCATGCCCTGCAGCATCATCGCCGCGGCGCTGCGGTCGTCGATCGCGTCGGGCAGCCTCACCGCCTTTTCCGCCGGCATCAGCCGGGTCTCGGCATAGCCGCCCAGGCAGGTGCCATAGGCGATGCGGTCGCCGGCCTTGAAACCGGCAACGCCCTCGCCGACCGCATCGACCACGCCGGCCGCCTCCATGCCGATCACCGCCGGCATCGCCGCCATCGGATACAGCCCGCCGCGGTGATAGGTGTCGATGTAGTTCAGCCCGACCGCGGTCTGCCGCACCCGGATCTCGCCGGGGCCGGGGTCGCCGACGCTGATCTCGTCCCAGCTCAGCACCTCCGGCCCGCCGGTCTGGTGAATGCGAATGGCGTGCGCCATGATCTGTTCTCCGGGTTTCAGGTTATGCGAAATCGTGCGGCCGGCCCGCAGGCGGCGCGTCCTTCGGGACGCTGCCCCATGGGCGGCTCCTCTGCACAGGCCGCGCGCTGTGGCGGGCGTTCGGTGCCGGTGCGTCCTTCGAGACGCCGCCCTGCGGGCGGCTCCTCAGGATGAGGCGAAGCAGGAGGCCGCCATCCGCCGCCGGCGCCGGTCGGCACACGTCCGTCCACACCCGGCACGCGCCCCCGCCACGCACCCGCCCCTCATCCTGAGGAGGCGCGCACGGCGCGTCTCGAAGGACGCACCCGCCCCGCCACCGCCTTGCCGAATGCCCCGCCATGCACCGCCCCTATCCTGAGGAGGCGCGCCCGCGCCGTCTCGAAGGACGCACCCCGCCCCCGCCAAGCCGCCTTGCCGAATGCCCCGCCACGCACCGCGCCCCTCATCCTGAGGAGGCGCGCGCCGCGCGCCGTCTCGAAGGACGCACCCCGCCTCTGCCACGCACCCCCGCCACGCGCTGGCTCAGGACAGGTGCTTGGCGAAGAACTCGCGGGTGCGGCGGTTGGCGGTCTCGGCCGCGTCCTCGTCGTAGTGGGCGCCGCCGGGGCGGGCGAAGGCGTGGTCCATGCCGGCATAGCTGTGGATCGAGACGTGCTTGACCTTGGCCAGCGCCTCCTTGATCTGGGCCTGCGCCTCGGGCGGGCAGAACTGGTCCTTCTCGGCGATGTGCAGCATCAGCGGGCGGTGGATGTGCCCGGCCTCGCCCAGCGCCGCCTCGATGCCGACGCCGTAATAGCCGACGTTGCAGTCGGCGTCGGTGCGGGTGGCGCACAGATAGGCCAGCTTGCCGCCCAGGCAGTAGCCGACGGTGCCGACCGCGCCGCTGGCGCCCTGCAGCGCCCGCGCCGCCGCGATGGTCGCCTTCAGGTCGTCCACGCCCTTGGCCTCGTCGAAGCCCTGGTACAGCTGGAAGGCGCGGCCCCATTCGGCCTCGGTGCGGTCGGTCAGCTCGATGCCCGGCTCCTGCCGCCAGAACAGGTCGGGGCAGACGGCGATATAGCCCTGCTCGGCCAGGTCGGCGCAGATGTCGCGCATCACCTGGTTGATGCCGAAGATCTCCTGGATCGCGATCACCGCCGGCCCGCCGCCGTCGGCCGGCCGGGCGACGAAGGCCTTGAACGATCCGCTGCCGTCGCTGGCATCGATGGTGATGGTGGCCATGGCCGGCTTCCCCCTCTGCGCGTGGTTGGTTCGGTTATGGAGCCGAACAATAGGGTCAGCCGAGCGGCAGGTCGAGTTGTTCGGCCGGCATGCGCGCGCCCTCCAGCCGCAGCAGCGCGCGCTTCGTGGCGAGCCCGCCGCGGCCGCTGTAGCCGCCCATGCCGTCGGCCGCCAAGATGCGGTGGCACGGCACCACGATCGGGATCGGATTGTCGCCGCAGGCGGTGCCGACCGCCCGCGCCGACGCGCCCAGCTCCGCCGCCACCGCGCCATAGCTGCGGGTCTCGCCGTAGGGGATCGCCACCATCGCGTCCCACAACGCGCGCTGGAACGGCGTGCCGCGCGGGTCGGCCGGCACGGCGAAGCGGCGCAGCTCGCCGGCGAAATAGGCCGCCAGCTCCGCCGCCAGCGCCCGCGCCGCGGCCGAGGCCGGCGCAACCGTCGGCTGCCGCGTCCAGCCCAGCCGCAGCAGCGTGCCGCCGGCGAATTCCGCCCGCAGCCGCCCGACCGGGCTGTCCAGCACGCAGATGTCGTCGGCATCGGTCATGCGCCCACCATACACCCCCGCCCGGCCGGAGTCCGCCGCCGCACCGCTGCCGGACCGGCGGCAACGGATGCACAAGCGCTGCGTGCACCAGAAGCGCACCACGCACCCCCTCCCCCGGCCACGGGGGAGGGTTGGGGAGGGGCGTGGCGCGGACGCGCGGGCTTGCGCAGGCCACAGGTCAATTGGCCGCCCGTCCCTACAGCCGCGCCCGCGGCGGCCGAAGCGGGCGCCTCAGTCTGCCGCGGCGAGCGGCGGGCGGGCGAGGATGGCGGCGAGCTCCTGCGCGTCGGTGACCGGCGGCGAGCAGGTCATCGCGGCGCAGACATAGGCGGTGGCCCGGCCGCCGGCCATCGCCTTGCCGGCGGCAGGGTGGCCCTCCGGCAGCGCCGCGCCGGCGGCCACCGGCTGCACCGTTCTCAGCGGCGCGAAGGCGGTCCAGGCGGCGCGCTGCAGCGCGGCGAAGTCGTCGCTGCCCGGCGCGCCGACCACCACGACCACCTGGCCGGCCTGCAGCAGGGCGGCGGCGTTGATCAGCCCGCACAGCGAGAAATAGCGCCGCTCCAGCCCGGCGGCGAAGCCGCGCACGATCGCGTCCGCCTTCTCGGCGTGGGCGCCGTCGCCGGTCAGCAGCCACAGCCGGGCCAGGTTTTCCACCATGATCGCGTTGCCGGACGGGGTGGCGTCGTCATAGGCCTCGCGCCGGCGCACGATCACGTCGTCGACGTCGTCGGCGGTGAAGAAATAGCCGGCGCCATCCGCGGTGCCGTAGTGCGCGTCCAGCGTCGCCAGCCAGGCCTGCGCGTCGGCCAGGCTGTCGGCGTCGCCCTGGGCCTGGTGCAGCGCCAGCGCGGCCGCGATCATCTGGGCATAGTCGTCCAGCGTGGCGACGTGGCGGTTCTGGCCCTTGCGCCGGCTGTGCATCAGCCGGCCGCCGCCGCCGCCGCCGCCGCCATCGGCCGCCAGCGCCGCGCGGACATGGGCATAGGCGCCGCGGGCCAGCCGCAGCCAGTCGGGCCGGTCGAAGGTCATCGCCGCGCCGGCCAGCGCCGCGATCATCAGCCCGTTCCAGTCGGTCAGGATCTTGTCGTCGCGGCCCGGCCGCACCCGCACGGCGTCGCGCTCGCGGAACAGCACGTCGCGGGCGCGGCGCAGCGCCTCCTCGACCGCGGCCGCCTGCAGCGCCGGCGCGTGCAGCCGGTTGAGGATGGTGCGGCCCTCGAAATTGCCCTCGGCGGTCACCCCGTAGGCCTGCTTGAACAGCGCGGCGTCGGGGCCGAGCAGCTGGTCGATCTCCGCCTCCGACCAGACGTAGTACTTGCCCTCCTCGCCCTCGCTGTCGGCGTCCAGCGTGGCGGCGAAGGCCTGGCCGGGCACGCCCGGCTCGGCCGGGGCCAGCATCTCGCGCTGCAGCCAGTCCACCGTCTCCGCCGCGCGCTGGGCGAACAGCGGGTCGCGGGTCGCGGTCCAGGCGGTGGCCAGCGCCGACAAGAGCTGGGCGTTGTCGTACAGCATCTTCTCGAAGTGCGGCACCAGCCAGCGTTCGTCGACCGAATAGCGGGCGAAGCCGCCGCCGAGATGGTCGTAGATGCCGCCCTGGCACATCCGCCTGAGCGTCAGCCAGGCCAGGTCGCCATACTGGCTCGACGCCGGGTGGCCGTGGCGGTGGTGGGCCTGCACCAGCAGCGCCAGCGCCTGCGGCTGCGGGAATTTCGGCGCGCCCTGCATGCCGCCGTCGACCGGGTCGAACTGGCCGGCCAGGTGGGTGGCGATGCGGTCGCGGATCTCGGATCGGATCTCTGGCTTTATCTCGCCCGCCTCGCCGGCCGCCGCCGCCGTCCCGGCCATCTGGGCCAGCGCGGTGCGCAGCGCGGTCACGTTCTGGCGCACCTTGTCGGGCTCGCGGGCATAGGTGTCGGCGACGCCGCGCAGCACGTCGGCGAAGCCGGGCCGGCCCCAGCGCCCGGTCGGCGGGAAATAGGTGCCGCCCCAGAACGGCTCGCGGCCGGGGGTCAGGAACATGGTCAGCGGCCAGCCGCCCTGCTGGCCGAGATGGGCCAGCGCGCGCTGGTAGATCGCGTCCAGGTCCGGCCGTTCCTCGCGGTCGACCTTGATGTTCACGAAATGCGCGTTCATCAGCTCGGCGATCGCCGGGTCCTCGAAGCTCTCGTGCGCCATCACGTGGCACCAGTGGCAGGCGGCATAGCCGACCGAAAGCAGGATCGGCCGGCCCGAGGCCTCCGCATCCGCCAGCGCCGCCGCATCCCACGGCTGCCAGTGCACCGGGTTGGCCGCATGCTGCAGCAGATAGGGACTGGTCTCCGCGGACAGGCGGTTGGATGACATGCGCAGTTCCCCTCCCGGCGTTCCGGCGCGGCCGCGTGCGAGCGCCGGCGCCTGCGGTCAGGAACTAGGCGGTTTGGCGGCGGGAGGCAAATGCGAGTGGCCACGAGCAAAGGTATCGCCCAGTGTGCCTGGAGCGTAGCTGTGTATCGCGGACGCTGTAGGCACAGATGCCGTCAAGAAAAGACAAACACGATGCCGGCACCTCCAAGGAAATCGGTAAATTCCGGTTGTTCCTTGTCCAGATAAACGCATTTTATCCTAAACCTGACCTGGAGATCTCTGTTCCGACTCCATGTGTTCCGTCATCCTGAAGCCACCTGTCCGGAGTGCTCTGGGTGAAAACGGACTAGGCGCAAAATTGGGGCATTGGTCTACGGTTCGGAGCGGCGATGCCAGATCGCACGGACAGGCCGGCTGGAAAACAGAGGATTATTCGGATCAGGTCTGACTGAGCGGTTCTGATCCTGTGCGGTGCCCTACGAACTGACAGCGCCTCGCCGCGAGCGAAACCTTCACGCGTATGCAAGAATTTCGTCGTTGGGAGATTCCGAGACTGAATGAGCTTGCCACGGCTGAGTAGCGAATCGACAGCGGAACGCCACGTCATCCTGACTCCCGATCGCGTGAACCAAGTTCTACGGTCGCCGTGGAGCGTTTGGCTCGTTGATCGATCGACCGGAACCCAAGTTCAGACCTTCGAAATGGGTGTCGAGCGCCTTGAGGATATCCACCTTTGACGAGAATTGCCGAGGGCACGAGGATCGCTGTCAACGAACGAGATGCTCGATGTGCGACGAGTTGCGTCATCGCGCCGTCGATGAACGAGCCGAACACCACGGCCGATGGCTTCGTAGTGATCCGGAGTGAGAAACGGACTAGGTTCGTCATTATGGCTAAAAACCCAAGGATCGAGCGGCAGTTTGAACGGGTGGTAGACAGTTTTGCGCATGCCGACGGCCACACAGTACACAAGCAGGGCGAGGCCGCAAGCGCGGCCTTCGCTGCCCAAGATCGGAAAACCAGAAGCGCGGTCAGCCGGGCTGCTAGGCATCGTGCCCGAACGTCCACTGCGCGGAACTGGTTGTCATCCCTTGTACAAGAACTTGTCTTCAATGCTCTTCCGGCCTGATCCGAGCCGCTTCGACAGCGGCGCGGATCGCGGCCCGTTGAGTTGCATAAGGTCCATAGTGCTTCCCCTTATGCATATCGTCCATTGGCCCTCGTGGAGCACCACGAAGTACTGAGCGCGAGGCATAGCTAGGGTTTCCTTCGTCAGTTCACGTTAGGGTTGAGTATCCATGATCAAATTCGCACCCGAGATGCTGCCTTATGCGGGTGAGGATGCCGAGGTAGCGTTTGTGCTGCTCAGGATGCGCCGCTGGAATAGACCCGCGTCGGTGCCGGCGGTCGTCATCGGCGCGCAAACGGGGTTAGGGGTTACGGTGCCACTGCACTGAATAGGTACAGACGGCACGCACCTGCCTCGTGCCCCGAGCTCTCATCCCGAAAACGTCTCGAACAGTGGCAGTGCATGGCGTAGTCGAACGCATCCGCGACCGTCAGGTCACGCCGCCGCACAGGCAGGCTCCATCCGGTTCCATCGCGCGGTCCGTCTGCTGTCGTGCGCCGCGCGCCGGGTTGCACCCCGCCCGATCCCCGCAACAATACCCCTGCCGATGCCGCGCAGCACGCGGGGGTGCCGGCATATGCACCGCAACAGCCAGGGAGGCGTGCCATGGGCGCGTTCCGGATCGCCGCCGCCGTTGCCGCGCTGGTCGCCCCGCTGCTGGCCGGGGCGTCGGCGGCGCGGGCCTGCAGCGAGGATCTGGGCGGGGCGACGCCGCTCTACCGGATGTTCGAGTTCGCCGGGCCGATCGGCCTGCCGCCGGACGACCCGCGGGTGACCACGCGGGTGTGCGAGTGGCAGACCACCCGCGACGTGCGCACCCCGCCGGACTGCGACGTGCGCGGCATCACCGTGGTCGGCGACGGCCCGCGGCCGGCCGCCCTCGACGTGGTCCGGGTGATCGACGGGGTCACCGCGGTCTCGCGCACGCCGGCCGGCGGCAACGGCAGCTGGACGCTGGAGTACAACGGCTCGATGCAGTGCAACAGCGACGACTGCAAGCGCAGCCTGTATCTGGTGCGCACCAGCGCGCCGGTGCCGAGCTTCGTCTGCGCCCAGTTCCTGCAGTTCCGCCTGCGGATCTATTGAGCGCGCGGCCGGCGCCGCCCGGGTCACCCCCTACCGCACCCGCGCGAACGAGAACCGGGTCACGCCCGATCCGGGCAGCTGCAGCACGCCGATGGTCGGGTCCGAGCACCGAGCCGCCGCCAGTGACGGTCATGCTGTCGGCGTTGTCGTCGGCCCCGTCGTGGACCACCAGCGTGCCGGTCTGGCCGGTGCCGAAGCCGGGCATCGCCGCCAGCGCGAACACGCCGTAGCCGAAGCCGAGGTCGGGCAGGGTGGCGGCGCCGCCGGCCGCGGCGGCGAAGTGGCAGAGCCTGAGCGTGGTGTTGCGGTCCTGGCCGCCGGGGCTGAGCAGGCCGGAGACGTAGTTCTCGTTGTGGTCGTCCTCGTTGTCGAGCACCACGGTCAGCGCGCGCGCGCCGGCCGGGCAGCGTGGCCCGAGCTGCAGCACCGAATAGGGCGTGGTCGCCGGGCCCAGGCGGGCGCCGTCGACGCGGCAGAACTCCAGCCAGGCGTTGCGGTCGGCCCGGCTGGCGCCGGTCCAGCCGGTGGCGGCGGTGCGCGGCCTGTCGTCCTCGGCATCCATGTAGACGGTGATCGGCTCGCCGGCGCCGCAGTCGACCCCGGCGGCCAGCACGCCGACGTCCTGCGCCCCGGTCGCCGGCGCCGGATAGATCGTCAGCGCGCCGAGCGCGTCGAACGGCGACAGCCCGGCGGAGCCGAACCGCACCGTGTCGGGGTCGAAGTCGGTGCAGTCGGTGTCGTAGCTCATCAGCGAACTGCGGTCGTAGGGCCCGATCGCGACGGCGCCGCCGGGCCCCGGGCTCCACGGGTCGCCGAGGTTCAGCAGGTGGTCGATGGCGATGTCGGAGCCTTGGCAGGCGGCCGGCCGGTCCGGCCGCTGGCTCTCGTGATAGTAGCCGAGCATGTGGCCGAACTCGTGCGGCCCGTATTCGGCGATGCAGCGCGCCTCGCCGGCCGAACACGGGTTCATCTTGCGGCCCCAGGTGTTGAGCAGGATCGAGAAGCTGGCGGTGGAATGGCGGCCGCGGCTGGCCGGCCCCCACGGCAGCGGCGAATGCGGCACCCGGGTGTTGTCGCTGATCAGATAGAGGCCGGCATAGTCGCCGGCCTGGCCGGCGGGCACCGCGCGGCACGGCAGCCAGCCGGTGAAGCGCAGCCGGGTGCCGGCCTCCCAGGTGGCGGCCAGCGCGCGGCGCAGGAAGGTGATCGCCTGGGCCAGGCTGCCGCTGCCGGCCTCGCTGCCGTCGACGATGCAGACCTTGACCACGGTCCAGCCGCCGGCGTTGGCCGGCCATTCGCTGTCGCTGTCGAAGAACACCGCCCGGCCGCGGCCGGGGCTGAGCACGAGGGCGCAGGCGAGCAGCGCCGGCAGCAGCCTGGACATTGTGGCGGAACTCCTGAGGACCGAACGGAATCGCGCGTTGCGGGCCGGTCGCGCGGCCGGTGTGCCGATCGGGGCCGCGCAGCCTCCGCCGCCGCCGGGCGGCGCGCAAGCGGATTCGGATACGCGCGCGCGGCCGTGTATGGTCGGCGTCCCGCGACCGGCAACGGAGCCCGCGATGAAGATCAAGATCGAGATCGACTGCTCGCCGGAGGAGGCGCGCGCCTTCTTCGGCCTGCCCGACGTGCGCGCGGTGCAGGAGGCGGCGGCCGAGGCGATGAAGGCCCGCATCGGCGACGCCATCGGCAGCGCCGACCCGCAGGAGCTGTTCCATCTGGTTCAGCTCCAACGCCGGCAAGGCGATGACCGAGGGCTTCCAGGCGCTGCAGCGCGCCTTCTTCGCCCAGGCCGGCCGCGGCCCCGGCGCCGCGCCGGGCAAGGACGACACGCCCGAAGGCTGAGCCGGGCGGGTCCGCGACGACGCGGGCCGAGCCGCGGCGCCCCTCCCCGGTCACGGGGAGGCCGGGAGGGCGGGTGGCGCGGCGGCGTCGCCGCGCCGGCGTCGGGCGAGAGAGCGCCTGCCCTGCCCCCTCCCCGCGCGGCGTTCCGCGGCGGCGCGAACTGTGCGATTCTCGCCGGTGCCGTTTCCGCACGAGGCCCCGGCCGCCGCGATGCCAGACAGCGACACCACCCAGACCCCCGACCGCGACACCATCGTCGCGCTGTCCAGCGGCGCGCTGCCGGCCGGGGTGGCGGTGGTCCGCGTCTCCGGGCCGGCGGCCGGCGCGGTGCTGCGGGCGCTGGCCGGCGCGCCGCCGCCGCCGCCGCGGGTGGCGAGCCTGCGTGCGCTGGCGGCGCCCGACGGCGGGCCGATCGACCGCGGGCTGGCGCTGTGGTTCCCGGCGCCGGCCAGCTTCACCGGCGAGGACGTGGCCGAGCTGCACGTGCATGGCGGCCCGGCGGTGGTGGCGGCGCTGCTCGACGCGGTCACCCACGCCGGCCGCGCCCGGCTGGCCCGGCCCGGCGAGTTCACCCGCCGCGCCTTCGACAACGGCCGGCTCGACCTGACCGCGGTCGAGGGGCTGGCCGACCTGATCGCCGCCCGCACCGAGGCCCAGCGCCGCGCCGCGCTGCGCCAGGCCGAGGGCGGGCTGGCCCGGCTGGCCGCCGGCTGGCGCGCCGCCCTGCTCCGCGCCCAGGCCCATCTCGAGGCGGCGATCGACTTCGCCGACGAGGCGCTGCCGGACGGGCTGGAGGCCGCGGTCGGCGCGGCGCTGGACGGCGTGCGCGCCGAGATCGCGGCGGCGCTGGCCGACGGCCGCCGCGGCGAGCTCGCCCGCGCCGGCGTCCATGTCGCGCTGGTCGGCCCGCCCAATGTCGGCAAGTCCAGCCTGCTCAACCGGCTGGCCCGGCGCGACGTCGCCATCGTCTCCGACATCGCCGGCACCACCCGCGACGTGGTCGAGGTGACGCTCGACCTCGGCGGCGTCCCGGTGGTGGTGGCCGACACCGCCGGCCTGCGCCGCCGGCGACGGTGGAGGCGGCCGGCGTCGCCCGCGCCGAGGCCCGCCGCCGCACCGCCGACATCTCGATCGTGGTCGCCGACGCCCGCGACCTGGCCGGCGCGGCGGACGCGGCCGCCGCGGCGGGGCTCGGCGACGGCCCGACCGCGCTGGTGCTGGCCAACAAGGCCGACCTCGTCCCCGGGCTCGCGGCCGACCTGGCTGGCGACCCGGCTTCAGACGCGGGCGGCGGCCCGCTGCCGGCGACGCTGGGCGGGATGCCGGTGCTGGCCGTCTCGGCGCTGACCGGCGCCGGCATCGACGCCTGGGTCGCCGATCTCGGCGCCCGCGTCGCCGCGCTGGCCGGCACGGTCGGCGATGCCGGCGTCGTCACCCGCAGCCGCCACCGCGCCGAGCTCGGCCGCGCCGCCGATGCGCTGGCGCGGGCGCGTGCCGCGCCGACCGTCGACCTGATGGCCGAGGACGTGCGCCTCGCCGTCGCCGCCATCGGCCGGCTGACCGGCGCCGTCGACGTGGAGGACCTGCTCGACGTGATCTTCGCGGACTTCTGCATCGGCAAATAGCCCGCCGGCCGGCCAGCGTGGGCGCCGACCGGCCCACGCGCCCGCCCGCCTCCCCCACCCCGTCATTGCGTGGCGCCGCAGGCGCCGCGGCGATCCAGGGATGCCGCGCACGGCGCGGGGGCGGAATGTTTCACGTGAAACACTGGCGCCGGCGCGCCGCGGAATCCCGTTGCCTTGCGCCGGCGGCGACGACTAGGGTCCGCGCCATGAAACCGGGCGGCGGCTTCGACGTGATCGTGATCGGCGGCGGCCATGCCGGCTGCGAGGCGGCGGCGGCGGCGGCGCGGGTCGGCGCGCGCACGGCGCTGGTCACCCACCGGCTCGACGGCCTCGGCGAGATGTCGTGCAACCCGGCGATCGGCGGCCTCGGCAAGGGTCACCTGGTCCGCGAAATCGACGCGCTCGACGGGCTGATGGCACGCGCGATCGACCGCGCCGGCATCCAGTTCCGCATGCTCAACGCCAGCAAGGGCCCGGCGGTGCGCGGGCCGCGCGCCCAGGCGGACCGCGCCCGCTATCGCGCCGCCATGCGCGCGCTGCTCGACGCCCAGGACGGGCTGACCCTGGTCGCCGCCGCGGTCGAGGACCTGGCGCTGGACGCCGGCGGCGCGGTCGCCGGCGTGGTCGCCGCCGACGGCCGCACGCTGACGGCGCCGCGGGTGGTGCTGACCACCGGCACCTTCCTGCGCGGCGTGATCCATGTCGGCACCGAACAGACGCCGGCCGGCCGCTTCGGCGAGGCGCCGTCGCTGGGCCTGGCGGCGACGCTGGCGCGGCTCGCCCTGCCGCTGGGCCGGCTGAAGACCGGCACGCCGCCGCGGCTCGACGGCCGCACGGTCGACTGGGCGGCGCTGGCGATGCAGCCGGGCGACGACCCGCCGGTGCCGTTCTCGACCCTGACCGCGCGCATCGAGACGCCGCAGATCCAGTGCGGGATCACCGCGACCACGCCGGCCGGCCACGCCCTGATCCGCGCCAACCTGGACCGGGCGCCGCTGTACAGCGGCCAGATCGCGTCGACCGGGCCGCGCTACTGTCCGTCGATCGAGGACAAGGTGGTGCGCTTCGCCGACCGGGACCGCCACCAGATCTTCCTCGAGCCGGAGGGGCTCGACGACCACACCGTCTATCCCAACGGCATCTCGACCTCGCTGCCGGTCGACGTGCAGGCCGGGTTGCTGCAGACCATTCCGGGGCTGGAGCGGGCGGCGATGCTGCGCCCCGGCTATGCCATCGAATACGACTATGTCGACCCGCGCGCCCTGCGCCCGACGCTGGAGCTGCGCGCCGTGCCCGGGCTCTACCTCGCCGGCCAGATCAACGGCACCACCGGCTACGAGGAGGCGGCGGCACAGGGCCTGGTCGCCGGGCTGAACGCCGCGCTGGCGGCCGGCGGCGGCGCGCCCTTCGTGCTCGACCGCGCCGACGCCTACATCGGCGTGATGATCGACGACCTGGTCACCCGCGGCGTCACCGAGCCCTATCGCATGTTCACATCGCGGGCCGAGTTCCGGCTGCGGCTGCGCGCCGACAACGCCGACCAGCGGCTGACGCCGCGCGGGCTGGCGGCCGGCTGCGTCGGCCCGGCGCGCGCGGCGGCCTTCGCCGCCAAGGCGGCGGCGCTGGAGGCGGCGCGGGCCGAACTGGCGGCGTGCGTCGCCAGCCCGACCGCGCTGGCCGCCCGCGGCCTGCCGGTCAACCAGGACGGGCTGGCGCGCAGCGCCTTCGACCTGCTGGCGCATCCGCAGGTCGGCCGCGACGGCGTGCTGGCCGCCTGGCCGGACCTGGCGGCGCTGGACGCCGGCGTGCTCGACCAGGTCGCGATCGACGCGCTCTATGCCGGCTACATCCGCCGGCAGGAGGCCGACGTCGAGGCCTATCGCCGCGACGTCGCGCTGCGGCTGCCCGACGACCTCGACTACGGCCGGGTCGGCAGCCTGTCGAACGAGGTGCGCGAGAAGCTGGCGGCGGCGCGGCCGGCCAATTTGGGCGCGGCGGCGCGGATCCCAGGCGTCACCCCGGCGGCGCTGGTCGCGCTGCTGCGCCATGTCCGGCAAGATTCTCGGCGCCATGCCTAGAATCGGCGGGTAACGACGGTGGCCGGCGGCGTTGCGGCCCCGTGGCCGGCCGAGCTGGACGCGGCGTTTGCGCTGCTGAATGTTTCACGTGAAACATCGGCCCGCCTCGGCGCCTATGTCGCGGCGCTGGAAAAGTGGAATCGCAGCATCAATCTGGTCAGCGCGCGCTCGCTGCGCGAGGTCTGGCGCCGCCATGTGCTCGATTCGGCGCAGCTGGTGCCGCTGCTGCCGCCCGACACCGCCACGATCGTCGATCTGGGCAGCGGCGCCGGCCTGCCGGGCGGCGTCATCGCCTGCCTGCACCCGGCGCGGGTGCACATGATCGAGGCCGACCGCCGCAAGGCGATCTTTCTGGGCGAGATGGTGCGATCGCTGCGACTCGACGCGGTGGTCCATGCGAGTCGAATCGACGCGGTGCGCGGGCTGGTGGCGGACGTGGTCACCGCCCGGGCGCTGGCGCCGCTGCCGGAGCTGCTGGCGCTTGCGGCGCCGTTCTTGGCCGAAAAGTCACAATGCCTATTCCTCAAATCGCAAGATATTGCGTCCGAGTTGACGGCAGCCACAAAACATTGGAGATTCGACGCCACCCAGACGCCGAGCATCAGTGACCGGCGCGGGCTTGTGCTGAGGATCCGCCATGTTGAACGTCGCTGAGCAGGCCGCTCCCGTCCCGACCCCGACCGTCCCGACCGCTGCGCCGCCGCTCGGCAAGGTGATCGCGATCGCCAACCAGAAGGGCGGCGTCGGCAAGACGACCACGGCGATCAACCTGGGCACCGCGCTGGCGGCAGCCGACTGCAAGGTGCTGATCGTCGACATGGACCCGCAGGGCAATGCCAGCACCGGGCTCGGCCTCGGCGCCAAGTCGCGCGAGCGGCACATCTATCACGTGCTGGTCGACGGCAGCCCGATGGAGTCGGTGATCCAGCCGTCGCAGGTGCCGGGGCTGTGGGTGGCGCCGGCGACGCCGGACCTGCTCGGCGCCGAGCTGGAGCTGGTCGACGCGCCGCGCCGCGCCACCCGGCTGCGCGACGCGCTGGCCGCAGTCGCCGACCGCTTCGACGTGATCCTGTTCGACTGCCCGCCCTCGCTGGGCCTGCTGACGCTGAACGCGCTGACCGCGGCGGACTCGGTGATCGTGCCGCTGCAGTGCGAGTTCTTCGCGCTGGAGGGCCTGAGCCACCTGGTCCGCAACATCGAGCGGGTCAAGCGCAGCTTCAACCCGGGGCTGACCGTCGGCGGCGTGATCCTGACCATGCACGACCGCCGCAACCGGCTGTCGGACATGGTGGCGGCCGACGTGCGCAGCCATTTCGGCCCGCTGGTGTTCGGCACCATCGTGCCGCGCAACGTGCGCGTGTCCGAGGCGCCCTCGCACGGCAAGCCCGTCCTGATCTATGATTGGCGCTGCCCGGGCGCGCAGGCCTATGTGCGGGTGGCCGCCGAGCTGCTGCGCCGGAGGAGAAAGGGGGCGTGACGATGGCCGACGAGCTTCCGCGCCGCGGCCTCGGACGCGGGCTCGACGCGCTGTTCGGCGACGACTATGCCAGCGACGCGGCGCGGCTGGACGCGGTGCGCGCCAGCAAGGCGGTGCCGATCGAAAGCCTGACGCCCGGTCCCTACCAGCCCCGGCGTCGTTTCGATGACGAAACGCTTGCCCAGCTGGCGGAATCGATCGCCCGCCACGGCCTGCTGCAGCCGATCCTGGTGCGCCGCCACCGCGACGACCCGCAACGCTACGAGATCGTCGCCGGCGAGCGGCGCTGGCGCGCGGCCCAGCTCGCCCGGCTGCACGAGGTGCCGGTGGTGGTCCGCGACATGGACGACCACGACACGCTCGAGGTGGCGCTGGTCGAGAACATCCAGCGCCAGGACCTGTCGCCGCTGGAGGAGGCCGACGGCTATCGCCGGCTGATCGAGGAATTCGCCTATACCCAGGAGGCGCTGGCCAAGGCGCTGGGCCGCAGCCGCAGCCACATCGCCAACACCCTGCGGCTGCTCGGCCTGCCCGAGCCGGTAAAGAAGCTGGTCGACGACGGCCGGCTCTCGGCCGGCCACGCCCGTGCGCTGCTGGGCGCGGCGGACCCGGTGGCGATGGCCGAGCAGGCGGTGGCCCGGGGCCTGACCGTGCGCGACATCGAGAAGCTGGCGGCGCGCAAGCCGAAGCCGGCCGCCGCTGCCCCCGCCGCACCGGCGGCGCGCGATCCCAACATCGTCGCGCTGGAACGGCAGATCTCCGACGTGCTCGGCCTCAAGGTCTCGATCATCGGCACCACCCACGGCCACCTCGCCGTCGAGTACCGCAACCTCGACCAGCTCGACATGGTGATCAACCGCCTGACCGCCCGGAAATAGCCGCGCCGGGCCGGGCGCGCGGCCGGCCGTCGCCCCGGATTTCGCTACGCTGCATCCGGGCTACGGGGCGAACCGGGGCCGGGGCACCGCCATTCCTCATCCTGAGGCGGCGCGCAGCGCGCGCCGTCTCGAAGGACGCACCGTCTGGGCGCCTTGGGCATGTGCCCTGGATTGCCGCGCCGCCTGCGGCGGCTCGCAATGACGGCACGAGCGGGCATTCGCGGGTGCCGGCGATTACGCCGCGGTCTTGGTTCGGCGTTCTGCCACACGCGACCCGGATTGCGCTGCGCTTCATCCGGGCTACGGGAGTATGGGGCTGCGGGGGCGGTCAGCTGCGGCAGACGACGGCACCGGAGGCGATCAGCTCGTCGAGCAGGGCCATGGTGGTACGGCCGGAGCAGGTGAAGGGGTCGAGCGTGGCGCGGTCGGAAAAGCGCAGCAGCACGGCCGGGTTGATGCGGCCGACATTGACCTGGCCCATGGTCCAGTTGGCGAAGCGGCGCTCGGCGATCTCCTCGTAGACCAGCAGGCGCACGTCCGCGTGCCGCTCGTCGCGCACGATCGCGGCGAACAGGTCGCAGACCGCGTCGCGCCCGCCCTCCAGCAGCTGCACGAAGACGTCGTCGGTATAGCCGAGCATGCCGGTGATGCCGCGCGCCGGGTTGTTGCGCATGGATTGTTGCAGGATCGAATCGACGACGCCGGCGGCGACGCCGCGGGTCGGCCGGCTGGCATAGAGGCAGTGGACGAGCATGGCGGCCGCGCTTCCCTTCCTCAGTTCTTCAGGTTGATCAGCGACAGGAACTCGCGGCGCAGCGCCGGGTCCTTCAGGAAGGCGCCGCGCATCACGCTGTTGACCATCTTCGAGCCGGTGTCCTTCACCCCGCGCCAGTGCATGCAGAAATGGTCGGCCTCCATCACCACCGCCAGGCCATCCGGGCGCACCGTGTCCATCAGCAGGTCGGCGAGCTGGGTGATCGCCTCCTCCTGGATCTGCGGCCGCGCCATGATCCAGTCGGCCAGGCGGGCGAATTTCGACAGGCCGATCAGGTTGGAATGCTGGTTCGGCAGCACGCCGAGCCAGAGCATGCCCATGATCGGGCACAGGTGGTGGCTGCAGGCGCTGCGCACCGTGATCGGGCCGACGATCATCAGCTCGCTGAGATTGGCGGCGTTGGGGAACTCGGTCACCGACGGCGCCGGCACATAGCGGCCGCGAAACACCTCGTTCAGGTACATCTTGGCGACCCGGCGGGCGGTGTCGTGGGTGTTGTGGTCGGCTGCGGTGTCGATGACCAGGCTCTCGAGCACGGCGCCCATCTTCTCGGTCACCTCGTCGAGCAGCGCGTCCAGCTCGCCCGGCTCCAGCAGGTCGGCGATGTTGTCGTTGGCGAAGAACGGCCGGTTCGCCGCCTTCAGCCGGGCGCGGATCCGCGCCGACACCGGCAGAATGCTCGCCTCGGCGGGCCGTACTGCGTCGTCCATCTCCGTTCGCCGTCCCCGGTGGCCTGATCCCTCATCAAGCTAGCGCGCGGGCAACCTGGTTCCAAGCCGCACGGATGCAACGTCGCGAAACGATCGCTCCCCAGCGCCGTCGGCGTGCTACCATGGCACGAGTGGTGCGGCGGCTTAGCACGCCATGGTGTGCATGGCCGCGCCACGGTCTGCGGGAGGCCATACGCAATTCGGGGCACGGCGCGCTGCAAACCGCAGCCGTCCCCCAGGGAGGCGCTGCGATGTGCGGTCTGTCGGAGTTTCAGAAGTGGGCGAAGAAAAAGGGCTATGCGGTCTGTTTCATCAACCAGGCCAAGACCCCGATCCTGATGGTCAAGCACCTGCCGTTCGCCAGCAACCAACTGGTCGAGTTGAACAAAGGCCTGTGGGGCAATTCCACCAACGGTTTCTGCACCGGCGCGGCCATACACTGGATCTGCTATCGCTATCACGGCGCCGAGTTCTACCACCACCCGGAAACGCTATGGGTCGACATCCCGTTCCATGAGATGACCAAATGCCAGAACTACCTGGAGTCGAACGACAGCAATATGAAATACATCGACCGCGTCGAGCATGTGCTCAGCTGGTACGGCCTCAAGATCAATCGGGGCCTGTATATCATTATCGAAAAGCCCGCGGTGGACAAGATCATCGACCATACCCTGAAATACCCCGGCTACTGCTTCCTTCTGGTCATGCACGGCGACGGGCCGGGCCATGCGCTCGCCATCCACAGCATGGGCAAGGCGGGCTGGCGGCTGTTCGACGTCAACGAGGGTGTATTTCAGTGCGTGGTCAACGTCGGCAGTGAACACGAGAATGTCCACAAGCTGTTCAAGGAACACATGACCGAATGCGAATACTCGATCAGATACTCGCAATACTATCTGATCGGCATCGAAAAACCTCCCTACGTTTCCGGGGCATTCGATAGCTTCAAGTTCATCATCCAGTTGGAAACCAATCTGGCCATGCACAAGAAGTAGGCGGCAACGCCGCGCCCGGCAGGTCAGCCGCGGCCGCCGCGGCTGGCGACGCTGAGCACGGTCTGGCCGCCGATCGCCTCCTCGGGGTAGCCGGTCGACTTGACCCGCACCTCGGCGGCCAGCAGGTGGCGCAGCAGCTGGCGCAGGCTGGCGGTGCCGTGGCGGCGCAGGATCGCCTGGAACGCGGCCTCGTCCCTGAAGAACACCGGCGGGCGCAGCACCTTCATCGCCGCGGCGGGCGGCGTACCGCCGGCGACCAGCTCGGCCGCGACCAGCGCGCGCTGGGCGACCCGGGCCAGGCTGCGCAGGATCGCCACCACGCTGGTGCCCTCGGCCAGCGAACGGCGATAGAGCCGGGCCGCCTCGCCGGCGCGGCCGGACAGGGCCGCGAAGGCGATCGCGTCCATCGCCTGGCCGCTGTCGTCGGAGACCACCGCCAGCACGTCGTCGGCATCCACCGCGGTGGCGCCGGGCCCGGCATAGGCGGCCAGCTTGGCCAGCTCGCTGCGGGTGGCGCGGCGGTCGGCGCCGAGCATCGCCGACAGCATCGACAGCGCGTCGGCGGTCGGCTTCAGGCCGGCCTCTGCCAGGCTGGCCGCGATCACCCGGGTCAGCGCCGCGCCCTCGTCGGCATAGCAGGCGATCGCCGCAGCGGCGTCGGCCGTCTCGAACAGCTTGCGCAGCGACGAGCGGCCGGGCAGCTCGCCGGCCTCGACCACCAGCAGCGCGTCCTCCGGGTCGCCGGGCAGCCGGTCGGCCAGCGCGGCGGCCAGTCTGTCGCCGGCCTCGCGCACCCGCACGGCACGGCGGCCGCCGATCAGCGAGCGGGCGGCGAGCTCGTCGGACAGCCGGGCGGGGTCGTCGACGATGTCGCGCTCGCCCAGCATGGCGACGTTGAACGGGTCGCCGATGTCGGCGACGACCCGGCGGACCAGGCCGTCGGCGCGCTCCTGCACCAGCCCGCTGTCGGGGCCGTAGACCAGATAGGCGAGGAAGCCGGGCCGTTCGGCGCGCAGCTCGCGCTCGATCGCCGCCCCGGCCAGCTTGGCCATCGCGGCTCAGCCCGGCCGCTGCAGGAACAGCCCGACCCGCGTCGCGATGCGGTCGCCGAGCTCGACCAGGGCGCGGTCGCGCGCGTCGCGCTCCGCGCTCAGGGTCGCATATTCGGCGGTCAGGGTGTCGTAGCTTGAATAGGAGCGGATGGTGTCGACCAGCACGATCTCGCCGGTGGTCAGGTCGGTCAGCGCCAGCGCGGCGGTGATGGTCAGGTTGGTGCGGGTCGCGGTCTCGTCGCGCTGCACCGCGATGCCGATCGCGCTCTCGCTCAGGTCGACGTCGAGCAGGTAGAGCGTGTCCGCCGCCGCGCCGAACGGGTGCATCCGGTGCAGCAGCTGGTTGCGCAACAGCTGGCCGGAACGGTCGGCGATCAGGCCGATCTCGACGGCGGCCAGCTGCTCGGTCGGGACCGAGCCGGGCAGGTCGCCGTAGATCGGCTTGAAGCCGCAGCCGCCGGCCGGCAGCGCAGCCGACAGCATCGCCGCCGCCAGGGCGGCGCGGCAGCGGCCGCCGGCTGTACGCACCGCGCTCACGCGACCACGATGTTGACGATGCGGTTCGGCACCA
Source organism: Alphaproteobacteria bacterium (assembly GCA_041396705.1). NCBI lineage: Bacteria > Pseudomonadati > Pseudomonadota > Alphaproteobacteria > Alphaproteobacteria bacterium. The sequence goes on along the minus strand of JAWKYB010000007.1, from coordinate 20,013 downwards.
CCACCACCTTGCGGACCTGCTTGTCGGCGATGGTGCGCTGGACCGCGTCGATCGCCAGCGCGCCGGCCTCGGCCGCCGCGCGGTCGGCGTCGCGCGGCAGGTCGAGGGTGGCGCGCAGCTTGCCGTTGACCTGCACCGCGATGCGCACGGTGTCGTCGACCAGCAGCGCCGGATCGGCCTCCGGCCAGGCCGCCTGGGCGGCCAGACCGGCGTTGCCCAGCCGCTCCCACGCCGATTCGGCCAGGTGCGGCATCATCGGCGCGGCGAGCAGGGCCAGCGCGTCCAGCGCCTCGCGCATGGCGGCGCCGGCCCCGGCGTCGGCGTCCTCGGGCACCGCCTGCAGCACGTTGACCAGCTCGTAGAGCTTGGCCACGGCGCGGTTGAAGCGGAACTGGTCGATGTCCTCGCTGACGCCGGCGACGGTCTTGTGCACCGCCTTGCGGATCGCCTCGGCCGCCGCGCCGGTTGCCGCGGTGCCGGCGGCGGGGCGCCGGTCGGCCCAGTCGTCGACCAGGCGCCACAGCCGGTTGACGAAGCGGAACGCGCCCTCGACCCCGGCGTCGGTCCACTCCATGTCGCGCTCGGGCGGGCTGTCGGACAGCACGAACCAGCGGGCGGTGTCGGCGCCGTAGCGGTCGATGATCGCCTCCGGGTCGACCACGTTGCGCTTCGACTTGCTCATCGATTCCGAACGGCCGACGGTCACCGGCTGGCCGGTGTCGACCCGCACCGCGCTGCCGTCCGGCCGCTTGTCGACCTGTTCCGGGTAGAGCCAGCCCTTGGCGTCGCGATAGGTCTCATGACAGACCATGCCCTGGGTGAACAGCCCGGCGAAGGGCTCGTCGATGCCGACCAGGTCGGCCTTGCGCATGGCGCGGGTGAAGAAGCGCGAATAGAGCAGGTGCAGGATGGCATGCTCGACGCCGCCGATATACTGGTCGACCGGCAGCCAGTAGTCGACGTCGGCGCGCTCCACCGGCTGGTCGCCGCGCGGGGTGCAGTAGCGCGCGAAATACCAGGACGAATCGACGAAGGTGTCCATGGTGTCGGTGTCGCGCTCGGCCGGCTTGCCGCAGGACGGGCAGGCGACGTGCTTCCATGTCGGGTGGCGGGCCAGCGGGTTGCCGGGCACGTCGAAACTGACGTCGTCGGGCAGCCGCACCGGCAGCTGGTCGTCGGGCACCGGCACCACGCCGCAGCCGGCGCAGTGGATCACCGGAATCGGGCAGCCCCAGTAGCGCTGGCGCGAGATGCCCCAGTCGCGCAGGCGGAAGGTGATCGCGCCCTCGCCGGCGCCCTGCGCCTCCAGCCGGCGCACCACCTCGGCCTTGGCCTCCTCGACGCCCATGCCGTCGAGGAAGGCGGAGTGGCCGAGCCGGCCGTCGCCGGTATAGGCCTCGGCGTCGATGGCGAAGCCGGCCGGGTCGGCGTCGGCCGGGATCACCACCGGGCGCACCGGCAGGCCGTAGGTGCGGGCGAAGTCCAGGTCGCGCTGGTCGTGGGCCGGGCAGCCGAAGATGGCGCCGGTGCCGTAGCCCATCAGCACGAAGTTGGCGACGTAGACCGGCAGCGCGATCGCGGGATCGAACGGGTGCAGCGCGCGCAGCCCGGTGTCGTAGCCGCGCTTCTCGCCCTTCTCGATCTCCTCCTCGGTGGTGCCGCCGCGGCGGCACTCCACGAAGAACGCCGCGAGCCCCGGATCCTTGGCGGCGAGCGCCACGGCCAGCGGATGGTCGGCCGCCAGCGCGCAGAAGCTGGCGCCGAAGATGGTGTCGGGCCGGGTGGTGAACACGCGCAGCCGGTCGTCGCGGCCGGCCAGCGCGAATTCCATGTGTGCGCCGACCGAGCGGCCGATCCACTTCTCCTGCATCACCCGGACCTTGTTCGGCCAGCGGTCGAGCCCGTCCAGCGCCTGCAGCAGGTCGTCGGCATAGGCGGTGATGTTGAAGAACCACTGCTCCAGCTTGCGCCGCTCGATCAGCGCGCCAGAGCGCCAGCCGCGGCCGTCGATCACCTGCTCGTTGGCCAGCACGGTGTTGTCGACCGGGTCCCAGTTGACCCAGGCCAGCTGGCGATGGACCAGGCCGAGCGCCAGGAAGCGGTTGAACATCTTCTGCTGCTGGGCGTAGTAGCCCGGGTGGCAGGTGGCCAGCTCGCGCGACCAGTCCAGCGACAGGCCCATGCGCTTGAGCTGGCCGCGCATGGTGCGGATGTTGTCGTAGGTCCAGTCGGCCGGGTGGATGCCGCGCTCCATCGCTGCGTTCTCGGCCGGCAGGCCGAAGGCGTCCCAGCCCATCGGGTGCAGCACGTTGAAGCCGCGCGCCCGCTTGTAGCGCGCGACGACGTCGCCCATGGTGTAGTTGCGGACGTGGCCCATGTGGATGCGCCCCGACGGATAGGGGAACATCTCCAGCACATAGCATTTCGGCCGCGACCGGTCGGCGCCGGCGGCGAAGCAGTCATGCGCGTGCCAGGCGTCCTGCCAGCGCGCTTCGGATTCCTGGAAGTTGTAACGGCTCATCGGCGGGGCTGCACCTTGGCGCCGCGCGGGCGGCGCAGGCGGGTGGAAGATCGCCTGTGTTTAGCGAAATTGGCCGGGTGCGGCCAGTCCCGATCGCGGCTTCGCCCGGCGCGCCGGCCGCCGGCTCAGCCGGCGGTGGCGACGCGCAGCTGGCGGGCGCGGCTGAGGATCGCGTCCTCGATCGCGGTGCCGGTGCCGGTGTCGACCGCGGCGTCGACCCACTCGCCGCTGGCATCCCGGCTCTGCTTGAACACCGACACCCGCACGCCGTCGGCGCGCAGCTGGCGGGTCAGCACGAAGACGTTGAGCTTGAAGCGCTCCTCCGGCGATTCCGGCGGCGTATACCAGTCGGTCAGGATGACGCCGCCGAACGGGTCGGCGCTGCTGATCGGCATGAACGACACCGTGTCGAGCGAGGCGCGCCAGAGATAGCTGTTGACCGCGACCCCGGTCTCGCCGCCATCGACGTCGCGGTCGGGCGCGGTGGAGAACAGCACGATGTCGCCGCCGAACAGCTGGCCGACGTCGTCGCGCCGTTCCTCGGTGGTGCGCAGGTCGCGATCGATGGTGACGTTCGGGTTGTCCGAACAGGCCTGGGCCAGCAGCAGCAGCCCGATCGCGCCGATCGCAGAAGTCGCCGATCGCATCCCTCGTTATCCCCCGTCTCCAAGCGTCGCCCGGCCGTGCGGCGCGGGCGGACCAGCCCAGCATCGCCGGGATTGTGGCCAAAAGGCGGCACCGGCATGCGGCCGATGCGCCCGCCGGCTGCCTAAGCCGGCTCGACGACGCGCATCTTCTGCATGTCGCCGAGAAAGCGCTTGATATCAGCAGCCGGCCGGTCTGGGAAGGCGGCCGACAAGCCGGCCTCGGTGAAGGCGCTCTGGCCCAGCACCCAGCCGACCATGTCCTCCAGCCCCGGCGGAATCGGCGCGGCGCCGCTGGGCCCGGCCAGCACGGCGCGGTCGCGCTCGGCCCGGATGCTCAGGCCCGGCCGGGGGCTGTAGCGCGCGGCGGCGTCCGCCGGCAGGTCGAAGCCGCCGCGGTCGTAGTGGAAGGCGGCGCGGAAGCGGTCGAGCCCGGCCAGGAATTCGGGCGCCCGCGCCGCGCCGGCCAGCGCGTCGGCGACCGCGGCGGCGCGTTCGGCCAGCGCGGCGGCGCCGGCCTCGGCGGCCGGCAGGTCCATGCGCAGGGCCGGGTCGCGCAGCGCGTAGTCGAGCAGCAGCTGGGCGACGTCGAGGCCGATCGGATAGGTGACGCCGAAGGCGATGTGGATGGTGCCGGGGCTGGCCGCCAGCGCGTCGTGATACTGGCCGCGCGGCAGGTACAGCAGGTCGCCGGGCCGCAGCGTCGGCTCCATCAGCACGGCGCCGCGGGTGCGCGCGTGATAGGCCTGGTCCAGCGTCTTGTAGGTCGGGTGGGCGATCGGCCATGCGACCCGGCCCTCGTAGACCCGCCAGCGCTTCTCGCCGGCGACGTGCAGGGCATAGACCTCGTGGGTGTCGAAGTGGCTGTCGAAGGCCTGGTGCCCGGCCCAGGAGCAGTAGAGATTGGCCTGCACCTTGCCGCCGAGGGCGCGCTCCATCGCGCCGGCCAGGGCACGCAGGCCCGGGGTCAGGCTGTCGATGTCGTTGACCACCAGCGAGGCGCCCCGGCGCAGGAACTGCTTCACCCGCGCCGCGTCCGGCTGCAGCACCTGGCCGCCGTCGCGGCCGACCGCGGTGCGGCAATAGGCCTCCGGCGGCACCGGCCGGGTGTCGAGGGCGAGCTGCAGGCTGGCGGCGCTCCAGATCCCGGTCATGTTCAGCAGATCGGTCAGGATCGGCCACGACATGATGCCGGACAGGTCCGGCGTGCGGTCGGCCAGGTGGATCGGCGCCTTGCCCCGGCGCTCGGCCAGGAACGCGGGTACGGCGATCGGGTCGATGAGCGCGGCGAAGTCCATCGTCGCGGCTTAGCGGATTCGGGCGTGCGCTGTCGAGAGGCCGTGCCGCCGCACGCGGCGGCGCGGACGGAAAGAACGGTCAAAGAGAAAGGCGGCCGAAGCCGCCCTTCCGTGCCGACGATCCGGGGATCGTCAGAAGCTGAAGATGGTCGAGAACACGAAGACGGTGCCGTCGTTGTTCTGCGCACCGGCCGCGGTCAGCGAACGGTTGCGGTTGTCGACCTCGACGAAGTTCACGTCGGTCGCGATCTCCATGCCGGGCGCAACCTTGTAGTTGCCGCCGATCGAGTAGATCGCCACGTCGGTGTCCGGGCCCTGCACGCCGCCGCCGTTGTTCTCGGCCGACGACCAGAAGGCGCCGCCGCCGACCTTCCACGGGCCGGTCGAGTAGCTGAGGCCGACGTCGTACCACTGGCCGGTGTCGGCAACGATGCCGGCGGTCGCGTTGACCAGGGTGCGGTCAGGTTGTCGCCGCCGCCCCAGGCGCCGCCGAGCTGGAAGCCGGCATAGGAGAACAGGGCGCCGACCTGCCACTGCCAGGCGTCGCCGACATCGGCGCCGACGGTGCTGCCCAGCGCGCCGACGATCTCCGGCGAGTCGGAATAGGCCGCGGTACCGGCGAGGATCACGCCGAAGCCGTTGAACTCCTCGGAGAAGTTCAGGCCGCCCGACGCCACGTTCTCGAACGAGGTGTCGTTGTCGGCGATCGCGGCGCCGCCAGCGTGGTTGGTGTCCGGGTCCACGACGCGCCGATCTGGAAGCCGTAGAAGCGCGGCTGAAGTAGGTCGCCTTGGTCGCGTCGCCGGTGAAGGTCGCGCCGGGGCCGCCGAAGCCCGAGGTCGGCAGGTTGAAGACGTCGCCGACCGCGCCGTCATAGCCGCCGCGACCCGGCATCGCGTCCTCGCCGCCGATCGCCATGCGGTCGGCCGCGTCGTCCTGGTCGCCCAGGTTCACTTCGCCCCAGTTGCCGCGCAGATAGGCCCAGGTCTCGTCCGAGTTGGCGCCATCGTCGGTCTGCGTCTGCAGTTCCATCTCGAAGCCGTACTCGAGGCCGTTGTCCGCGACGCCGCCGGCGGCGAACTTCACCTCGGCCTCATCCGACGAGAAGCGATAGCCGCGACCGCGGCCGGTGCGGACGTCCTGGTCGAACGCCAGGACCGAGAAACGATAGTCGCCGCTGATCTTCACGGTGAAATTGTCGCCGACCTCCGGCGTCCCCGCCGAGGCGACATTGGCAAACGGTGCGGCCGCAAGCACGACGCCCGCAATGGCCGAACCCGAGAGCAGGATTCGCTTCATGATCATTCGCTTCCAAGAGCCGAGACCCGCTCGGCCATGCCGCGCCCGCCTGGCGCCCGGCGCGACGCAATGGCGCCGCTTCCCCAACTGTTATGCAATTGCAATGGGTTGCTCCAGCGGGAAATGCAGCCGGGGCATCGGCTTGCGGCAATTCTGTTGCTTTGTTGCCACGCTGGCCGACCGGGGCGGCGATGCGCCGGGTCGTGCGGCGCGGACGGAAAGAACGGTCAAAGAGAAAGGGCGGCCGAAGCCGCCCTTCCGTACCGACGATCCGGGGATCGTCAGAAGCTGAAGATGGTCGAGAACACGAAAACGGTGCCGTCGTTGTTCTGCGCACCGGCCGCGGTCAGCGAACGGTTGCGGTTGTCGACCTCGACGAAGTTCACGTCGGTCGCGATCTCCATGCCGGGCGCAACCTTGTAGTTGCCGCCGATCGAGTAGATCGCCACGTCGGTGTCCGGGCCCTGCACGCCGCCGCCGTTGTTCTCGGCCGACGACCAGAAGGCGCCGCCGCCGACCTTCCACGGGCCGGTCGAGTAGCTGAGGCCGACGTCGTACCACTGGCCGGTGTCGGCAACGATGCCGGCGGTCGCGTTGACCAGGGTAGCGGTCAGGTTGTCGCCGCCGCCCCAGGCGCCGCCGAGCTGGAAGCCGGCATAGGAGAACAGGGCACCGACCTGCCACTGCCAGGCGTCGCCGACATCGGCGCCGACGGTGCTGCCCAGCGCGCCGACGATCTCCGGCGAGTCGGAATAGGCCACAGTACCGGCCAGGATCACGCCGAAGCCGTTGAACTCCTCGGAGAAGTTCAGGCCGCCCGACGCCACGTTCTCGAACGAGGTGTCGTTGTCGGCGATCGCGGCGCCGCCAGCGTGGTTGGTGTCCGGAGTCCACGACGCGCCGATCTGGAAGCCGTAGAAGCGCGGGCTGAAGTAGGTCGCCTTGGTCGCGTCGCCGGTGAAGGTCGCGCCGGGGCCGCCGAAGCCCGAGGTCGGCAGGTTGAAGACGTCGCCGACCGCGCCGTCATAGCCGCCGCGACCCGGCATCGCGTCCTCGCCGCCGATCGCCATGCGGTCGGCCGCGTCGTCCTGGTCGCCCAGGTTCACTTCGCCCCAGTTGCCGCGCAGATAGGCCCAGGTCTCGTCCGAGTTGGCCGCGTCGTTGGTCTGCGTCTGCAGTTCCATCTCGAAGCCGTACTCGAGGCCGTTGTCCGCGACGCCGCCGGCGGCGAACTTCACCTCGGCCTCATCGGTCGAGAAGCGATAGCCGCGGCCGCGGCCGGTGCGGACGTCCTGGTCGAACGCCAGGACCGAGAAACGCATCGAGCCGCCGATCGTGACGGTGAAGTTGTCGCCAACTTCGGGAGTGCCCGCGAACGCCGGCGTCGCCACTGGCGCAGCCAGCAGCGCCGCGCCAGCAATCGCCGAGCTGGAAAGCAGGGTCTTCTTCATAACTGTCCAACCTCCGATTACTCGGACCTCGCCGAGGTCCCCCAAGCAGTCCTTGGCAACGCGCTCCGGCCTAGGGTGGTCCGCGGCGTCATCCGCGAGCATAGAACACCAAAAGCCTTAACCGTCACAATCATCGGAGTGGCTGAACGGCAACATTTTTCGGCCAATGCGGCTTTTGTGCAACAGTGTGAGGAATGGCCCCACGATGCTTTGATATTTCGGGATAATTGCCCGGCGGGCTAAATGCCGTGACGCTTTTGCCACAGATCAGGGTGCCGCTATGGTAACCATTCCGACGCCCGTGGGAGCCTCTGCGATGCCTGTCGACCCCGTATCCATAGCACAGCGGCTGGCCGCCGTCCGCAATCGAATCGAGGCGGCGGCGGCGGACAGCGGGCGCCCGGCCGGCGCGGTCACGCTGGTCGCGGTGGCGAAGACGGCAGCGGCCGAGGCGGTGGCGGAGGCCTGCGCCGCCGGCCAGCGGGTGTTCGGCGAGAACCGGGTGCAGGAGGCCGCCGCGAAATATCCCGGCCTGCGCGCGCGCTTTGCCGACCTGCGCCTGCACCTGATCGGCCCGCTGCAGACCAACAAGGTGCGCCAGGCGGTCGGCCTGTTCGACGTGATCGAGTCGGTGGACCGGCCCAGGCTGGCGCGGGCGATCGCGGCGGCGTGCGCGACGGACGGCCGGGCGCCGGAGATCCTGGTCCAGGTCAACGTCGGCCGCGAGCCGCAGAAGGCCGGCGCGGCGCCGGAGGAGGCCGGCGACCTGATCCGCCTGTGCCGCGACGAGCTCGGCCTGCCGCTGCGCGGGCTGATGTGCATTCCGCCGGCGGACGCGGAGCCGGCGCCGTTCTTCGCCTTCCTGGCCGAGCTCGGCCGCCGGCACGGCCTGCCGTGGCTGAGCATGGGCATGAGCGGCGACTACGAGATCGCGATCCAGCAGGGCGCCACCCATGTGCGCGTCGGCAGCGCGATCTTCGGGCCGCGCCCACCCGCCGGCGGTGCCGGCGCCGAATAGCGCCGATGGCCGCAGGCCGGCCGCCGCCGGCTTGCAACGGTGCGTCCCGGCCGGCAAGAATGCGGCGCATGGACAAGAAGCCGCCGGGCCAGGCGGCGGACTGAGGGGCGGAAACAGACCATGAGCGACCAGATCTTCCCGGTACCCGACGGCTGGGCCGGCCGGGCCCATGCCGACGAGTCGGCCTACCAGCAGATGTATCGGCGCTCGGTGGAGGATCCGGAAGGGTTCTGGGCCGAGCACGGCAAGCGCATCGACTGGATCAAGCCCTACCGCAAGATCAAGTCGGTCTCCTACGACACCGCCGACCTTTCGATCCGCTGGTACGAGGACGGCGTGCTCAACGCCAGCGCCAACTGCCTGGACCGGCACCTGGCCGCCCGCGGCGACCAGGTCGCCATCATCTGGGAGGGCGACGACCCGGCGGAGGACGCCAAGGTCACCTATCGCGCGTTGCACGCGCAGGTGTGCAAGCTGGCCAACGCGATGCGCCGGCTGGGCGTCAAGAAGGGCGACCGCGTCACCATCTACCTGCCGATGATCGTCGAGGCGGCGGTGGCCATGCTGGCCTGCGCCCGCATCGGCGCGATCCATTCGGTGGTGTTCGGCGGCTTCTCGCCCGAGGCGCTGGCCGGCCGCATCATCGACTGCAACTCCAACCTGCTGATCACCGCCGACGAGGGCGTGCGCGGCGGCCGCAAGGTGCCGCTGCACCGCAACGCCATCGAGGCGCTGGCCCACCGCGACTGCAACAGCGTCGAGAACGTGATCGTGGTGAAGCGGACCGGCGCCGAGATCGTCGCCAACGGCAGCGGCATGGGCTGGATCGACGGCCGCGACCACTGGTACCACGAGCTGGTCGCCGACGAGCCGGCGACCTGCGCGCCGGAGCCGATGGGCGCGGAGGACCCGCTGTTCATCCTCTACACCTCGGGCTCGACCGGCAAGCCGAAGGGGGTGCTGCACACCACCGGCGGCTACATGGTCTATGCCGCGATGACCCACCAGTACGTGTTCGACTACCACGACGGCGACATCTACTGGTGCACCGCCGACGTCGGCTGGGTCACCGGCCACAGCTACATCCTGTACGGGCCGCTGGCCAACGGCGCGACCACGCTGATGTTCGAGGGCGTGCCCAACTATCCCGACGCCTCGCGCCACTGGCAGGTGGTCGACAAGCACAAGGTCAACATCTACTACACCGCGCCGACCGCGATCCGGGCGCTGATGCGCGAGGGCGACGGCCCGGTGAAGAAGACCTCGCGGGCCAGCCTGCGGCTGCTCGGCTCGGTCGGCGAACCGATCAACCCGGAGGCGTGGCTGTGGTACCACCGGGTGGTCGGCGACGGCCGCTGCCCGATCGTCGACACCTGGTGGCAGACCGAGACCGGCGGCATCCTGATCACGCCGCTGCCCGGCGCCACGGCGCTGAAGCCCGGCTCCGCGACCCGGCCGTTCTTCGGGGTCAGGCCGGAGATCGTCGACAACGACGGCAACGTGCTGGACGGCGCCTGCAGCGGCAACCTGTGCCTGGCCGACAGCTGGCCCGGCCAGATGCGCACGGTCTATGGCGACCACGAGCGCTTCGCCCAGACCTATTTCAGCACCTACAAGGGCAAGTACTTCACCGGCGACGGCTGCCGCCGCGACGCGGACGGCTACTACTGGATCACCGGCCGGGTCGACGACGTGCTCAACGTCTCCGGCCACCGGCTCGGCACCGCCGAGGTCGAATCCGCCCTGGTGGCCCACGCCAAGGTGGCGGAGGCGGCGGTGGTCGGCTTCCCGCACGACATCAAGGGCCAGGGCATCTATGCCTATGTCACCCTGGTCGCCGGCGAGCAGCCCAGCGACGGCCTGCGGGCGGAGCTGGTCAAGTGGGTGCGCCACGAGATCGGGCCGATCGCCACCCCGGACCATATCCAGTGGGCGCCGGGCCTGCCGAAGACCCGCTCCGGCAAGATCATGCGCCGGATCCTGCGCAAGATCGCCGCCAACGAGCACGACCAGCTCGGCGACACCTCGACGCTGGCCGATCCGGCCGTGGTCGACGACCTGGTCGCCAACCGCCGGCAATAGGGCCGGGGGCACCGCCTGCGCCCGTGCGTGCCGGGCCGGCCGGACGCACGGGCGGCGATCCCGCAACCGCGCCGGCCGGAGGCGCCCGATGGCCGGCGACAGCGACCGCAACCCGTTCCCGGACCCGCGCTACCGCGAGGCGGTGTTCGCCCGCGCCGACATGGCCGGCGCGCAGTTCGACGCCGTCAACCTCGACGGCGCCCGCTTCCATGCGGTGATGACCGGGGCCAGCTTCGACGACTGCAATCTGGCGTCCGCCAGCTTCAACAACGTGAGGCTTTCCCACGCCCGCTTCACCGACATCAACCTGTCCGGCGCCGCCTTCCACGACGTCAATCTCAGCGGCGTCAGCATCGGCCACGCCAACCTGAGCGGGCTGACCATCGCGGGGGCCAACCTGGCCGGCGCGGCAATCCGCGACTGCCATCTGGACGGGATGACCGATCGACGGCGTCGCGGTGACCGACCTGCTGGACGCCTATCGCCGCGCGCAGGGCCGGCCCTGACGCGGCGCAGGCGCGCCGCGCTTTACGCTTGATTCATCCTGTTTGCGGCATGATCCGCTCGGATTTTCGAGGATTTCCCGAGCGAACATGGCCCTGCAGCCCGAACCGACGCCCGCGCCGATCGTCCAGCCGCGGCCCGGCGCCGAAGACCAGCTGGTCGACTATGCCCTGCGCCTGCCGGACCCGTCGCCGGGCCGGATCGCCGCGCATATCCACCTGTCGCGTCTGTCGCCGCAAAGCCGCCGGCCGGAATATCTCAACGTCGCGATCGCCAACTTCAACGCCCATGCCCGGGTGTTCGACGGCCGCACCTTCCTGCTCGGCAACCGCGACATCGTCTTCGTCGCCAGGGACGCGCAGCCGCGCGACGTCGAGCATGCGGTGCTGAAGATCCGCTACCTGTTCCCCGACGATCCGATCGCCCAGATCCAGGGCTCCGGCGACAACGCCTTCGTCACCTATTTCGACCTCGACTACGACCTGCCGCTGTTCGTCGACCATTGCGAGCAGATCCGCGCCACCGCCCAGCGCGAGCTCGGCCGCGGCGAGGCCGACCGCGATTCCTTCGGCCAGCCGGCCGAGCCGGGCCGCAGCCGCCGCGGGCGCAAGCTGCCGCTGACGCCGGACCTGCTCGGCCAGCTCGAGACCCATGTGCGCCGCGCCGACCTGTCGAGCGCGCTCAGGCGCCAGCCGATCTGCGCCGCCACCCACGACGGCGCGCTGAAGGTGGTCTATCACGAGCTGTTCTTCACCATCGACGACATCGCCGCGGTGATGATGCCGCGCCACGACATCCGCGCCTGCCGCTGGCTGTATCGCCGGCTGGTGGAGAATTTCGACGCAAGGGTGCTGAACGTGGTGCTGCACCACGACGATTCGCAGGTGCGCCATCACGTGGCGCTGAACCTGAACGTGGCCACCCTGCTGAGCCAGGACTTCCTGAGCTTCGACGAGGCCTTTCCCGGCACCGGCCGCGGCTCGATCCTGATCGAGCTCGACTTCGGCGACGTGATGGCCGACCTGCGCGCCTTCGCCTTCGCCCGCGACATGCTGGTCGGCCGCGGCTATCGCGTCTGCCTGGACGGGGTCGACCACCTGTCGCTGCCCTTCGTCGACCGCGGCCGTCTCGGCGTCGACTTCGTCAAGTTCTCGGCCGACCAGGCCGCCATCCGCCAGATCCGCAGCAGCGGGCTCGGCGCCTTCGGCGACCACGTCAAGCGCAACGACCCCAGCCGCTTCGTGTTCTACAACTGCGACAGCTCGGCGGCGATGGCACTGGGCCAGGAATACGGCGTGCACCTGTTCCAGGGCCGGCACATCGACGGCCAGCTGGCCGCGGCCCGGCTGTCGCCGCGCGAACTGGCGGTGCGCCGCACGGAACGCGTGCGCCGGGCGGGTTGAGCTCAGAGCGGCTTCGTCATCGGCTGCACCCGCGTGTCCTTGCGCCACGCAACCCGCGGCCCGGCGTCGCGATAGCCGCGGGCGCGGTAGAAGGCTTCCGCCGTGTTGGTGCTGGTCAGGGTCGCGGTGGCGACGCCGCGCGCGCGCAGATGCGCCTCCAGCCAGCCGAGCAGCGCGGTGCTGACCCCCTGGAAGCGGGCGTCGGGCGCCACATAGTTCAGCGTGATCTCGCCGGTGCCGGAACAGGCGCCGACGCCGGCGATCCGGCCGTCGTCGCGCTCGGCGACGACGACGATGCCGGCCGGATCGGCCAGCCAGTCGCGAAACCGCTCCGGCGTCTTGTTTGAAAGCCAGCCGGCCAGCACCTCGGCGTCGTCGCGATGGTCGCCGGTGCACAGCCGTTCGATCGAATCCCGCAGCACGCGGACGGCGGCCTCCGCGTCGGCGGCGGACGCCGGTCGGATGCGCAGGCCGATCGTCGCCAGCCTAGCGCTCGCGCGGCGCGTGCTTGTTGAGGATGCGCTGCAGGGTGCGCCGGTGCATGTTCAGCCGGCGCGCGGTCTCCGACACGTTGCGGTCGCACTGCTCGAACACGCGCTGGATGTGTTCCCAGCGCACCCGGTCGGCCGACATCGGGTTCTCCGGCGGCGGCGGCAGGCTGCCCTCGTGCTCCAGCAGTGCCGAACAGACCTGGTCGGCGTCGGCCGGCTTCTGCAGATAGTCGATCGCCCCGGCCTTCACCGCGCTGACCGCGGTGACGATGTTGCCGTAGCTGGTCAGCATGACGATGCGGCAGTCCGGCCGCGCCTCGCGCAGCACCGGCACGATGGCCAGCCCGTTGCCGTCGTCCAGCCGCATGTCGATCACGGCATAGGCCGGCGCATGGGCGTGGATCGCCTCCAGCGCCTCGGCCACGCTGTGGGCGCCGGTGAAGGTGAAGCCGCGCTTTTCCATCGCCCGCCCCAGGCGCTGGCACAGCGGCTGGTCGTCGTCGACGATCAGCAGGGACATGTCGGCGCTGGTATCCGACCCGACCGAACGCGCAAGTCCGCCGTCGTTGCTCATGTCTGTCCTCCTTCTTGCCGGCGGGGCCGGGTACGCGCGTCCTGCGCGACCGGTCGCCGGGTCAGGCGGCGGACGCCGCCGGGATGTCGCTCGACCCGCCCGCCGGCGCGGCCAGCGCGGCCAGGGGCCATCTTATGGTGACGACCGCGCCGCCGCCAACGTCGCGCGGAGCGTTGGTGTAGCTGACCTGCGCGCCGCTGCGGCCCAGCAGCGTCTCGGCGATGAACACGCCCAGGCCCATGTGCCCGGTCCGCACCCGGCCGCCGCCGCGCGAGACCGACTTGCGACTGGACATATAGGGTTCGCCCAGGCGGGTCAAAATCGAAGCGGCGAAGCCGGGCCCGTCGTCGTGGATCTCCAGCGTCAGCGCGTGCGCGGTCCAGCCCAGGGTCAGCGTCACCTGGTGCGCCGCGAACTGCACCGCGTTCTCGATCAGCGTGCCGAGGCCGCGGCGGATCTCGGGCGAGTTCGGCATCATCGGCTCGTCGCCGTCGCCGCCTTCGGAGACCACCAGCACCGCCACCGCGGCGTCACGGTGGGAATCGCAGATGCTCTCAAGCAGCGCGGACGCCGGCAGCACGCTGAAGGTGGTGTCGGGCCCCAGCCCGCCGTCGTCGGTCTGGTTCGACAGCCGGGTCAGGATCTCACGGCAGCGGTTGGTCTGGCTGAGCAGCAGCATGATGTCGTCGCGCAGCGGCCCGTCGTCGGGCAGGTCGCTCTGCAGTTCCTTGGCCACCACGGTGATGGTGGCGAGCGGCGAGCCGAGCTCGTGCGCCGCCGCCGCCGCCAGCGCGCCGACCGCCGAGCGGCGCTGCTCGCGGGCCAGCGCCACCTGGGTGTCGGCCAGCGCGTCGCTGATCCGCCGGCTTTCCTCGGCGACCCGGCCGACATAGAGCGCGATGAAGATCGAGCTCATGCACAGCGCCGTCCAGGCGCCGATCAGGTAGATCGGCGGCAGCGCGAAACCGGCCGATTCCGGCATCGGCAGCGGCTCGTAGTAGAAGGCGATGAACGAGGCGCAGCCCAGCGACAGCAGGATCAGCACCGCGGTGATCCAGCGCGACAGGATCGAGGCCGAGATCGCCACCGGCGCGACGATCAGGAAGGCGAACGGGTTGCCCAGCCCGCCGGTCAGGTAGAGCAGCGCGGTCAGCTGGACGATGTCGTAGCCGAGCATGAAGGCGGCGTCGCGGTCGCTGATCCGCGCCTGGGCCGGGCGGATGATCTGGACGGCGAGGTTGAGCGCGGCCGAGGCCGCGATCACCGTCAGCGCGGCGACCAGCGGCAGCGGGTAGCCGAGGCCGAAATGGACGAAACAGACCGCCGAGACCTGGCCGAGCACGCCGAGCCAGCGGATCAGCACCAGCGTGCGCAGGCTGACCGGCGCCGGCACGTCGCCCGCCGGCAGTGCGGTCGCCGGCCAGGTCACGCGCTCTCCCGGCTGCGGTCCGGCGGACTGGGCGTGCTGCGGTTCGGGCTTGTTCATGGCGCGGGCGTCGTTGTGCTGCGGTTCAGTGACACAACTGCGCCCGCGCGGTCAAACCCCGGCCGGCCGCGCCGCCGCGCCGGCCCGGGCCGGTTGCCCTCTGCCCGCCGCAATTGATCCGGTATACTGGCCGCGACTCGGCAACCGTCCCGCCCGGTGCCGGAGCATCGCCGCGGCCTGCGCCGCGGCCGGGGGCTTGAGCGGCATCGCACGGACGGTGCCGGCGGGACACAGCAGCGAGGGCAGGACCGTGAAGCACGCGCAAGCCAGGGCCGCAACCGACATGCAACGGCCGATCGACGGCGGGCGGCGCGCCGTCGCCTTGGGCGCGGCCGCGCTGGTCGCCGCGGCCGCAATTCCGTTCGCCGGCCCGGCGCAGGCGCAGGGCTACAGCGAGGAGCAGGAGCTGATCGACCGCGCCGGCATCACCTTCAACAAGCTGGTCAACGACGGTCAGTTCCGCGCGATCCCGGCCTATCTGCAGCAGGCGCGCGGCATCCTGATCGTGCCCGACCTGATCAAGGGCGGCTTCATCATCGGGGCCGAGGGCGGCGACGGCGTGCTGCTGCTGCGCCAGCCCGACGGCAGCTGGAGCTATCCGGCCTTCTACACCGTCGGCGCCGGCAGCATCGGCTTCCAGATCGGCGTCGAATCGAAGGAAGTGCTGTTCATCATCATGAACGACGGCGCGGTCGAGGCGGTGCTGAACGACCAGGCCAAGGTCGGCGTCGACCTCAGCGGCGCGTTCGGGCCGGTCGGCGCCGGTTTCGAGGCCTCGACCACCACCAATTTCGACCGCGACATCATCGCCTTCAGCCAGGGCTCCGGCCTGTTCGCCGGCGGCGCGTTCGAGGGCTCGGTGATCGCCCGGCGCGGCGACATGAACGAGGCCTATTACGGCCCCGGCGCCAGTTCGCGCGCCATCACCCAGCAGGGGCTGTTCTCCAACCCCGGCGCTGAGCCGCTGCGCCACCTGGTCGGCGTCTACAGCCGGTAGCGGCCACCGGATGGCGCCGGCCGCCGACCGGCCGGCGGCGCTCCGGCCCTGGCTCGCCCGCTGGCGGCTGACGCCGGAGGCGGTGCTCGGCCGCTCGCCCTGGTCGCTGGCGATGCGGGTGCGGCGCGACGGCCGGCCGCTGGTGCTGAAGCTGGTCGACCCCGCCACCGACGAGATGAACGGCGCGCCGCTGCTGGCGCGCTTCGGCGGCCGCGGCGCGGTGCGGCTGCTTGCCCGCGACGGCGCGGCGTCGCTGCTGGAGTGCGCCCAGCCGGGCCGGCCGCTGGCCGCGCTGGTCGGCGAAGGCCGCGACGACGCGGCGACCCGCATCCTGTGCACCGTTGCGCAGGCGCTGCACCAGGCGCCGATCGCCGGCGCGCCATGCCCGACCGTCGCGCGGCTGGGCGCCGGCTTCGCCCGCATCCGCCGCCATCCGCGCCGTGCCGCGCTGCCGCCGGCGACGCTCGACCGCGCCGCCGGACTCTATCGCGACCTGGCGGCGAGCCAGGATCGGCGCGTGCTGCTGCACGGCGACCTGCACCACGAGAACGTGCTGTTCGACGCCGGCCGCGGCTGGCTGGCGATCGATCCGAAGGGCGCGCTCGGCGAGCCGGCCTGGGAGGCGGGCGCGGCGCTGCGCAATCCGCTCGGCCCCGACACCCCGGCCGCCGACCCGGAGACGATGGCCCGCCGCGTCGCGGTGATGGCGGAAATGCTGGCGCTGGACCGCCGCCGCATCCTCGGCTGGTGCGCTGCCCAGGCGGTGCTGGCCGCGATCTGGTCGATCGAGGCCGGCCGCGGCCGTCCGGTCCGGCTGGCTCACTGGCTGGCGGTGGCGGATTGCGCCTGGGGCCTGCCGGACCGGTGAGGCGCCGCCCCCTCCCCGGCCCTCCCCCGTGGCCGGGGGAGGGGGTCGCGAGTGCGCGGCGTCATCGTTGCGCCCGGCGGCGGCTCAGCGCTTGGCGGCGGGGGGCCAGCTTTCGGTGTCGCGGTCGGGGTGCTGGCGGCTGGCGAGGCCGGGGGCGTCGGCGCTGACGCGGGCCGGCAGCCCCGGCAGGGTCGCCGCCCAGGCCAGCATGGCCTCCACGCCGTGCTGCTCGGTCGGCGCCACCCGTTCCGGGCGGTCCATGCTGCCGACGGTGACGCCGACGCCGTCGCCGCCGACCCGGTGATAGGTCAGCGGGGTGCCGCAGTCGCGGCAGAAGCCGCGCCGGCCGATGTCGGAGCTGGCGAACTCGGCGATGCTGCCGCGGGTGACGGCGAAATCGGCCCAGGCCACGCCGGCCAGCACCGCGAAGGCGCTGCCGGTCGCCTTCTGGCACATGCGGCAATGGCACAGATGCGGGTCGTACGGCGGCGCCAGCAAGGCATAGCGCACCGCGCCGCACTGGCAGCCGCCGGTCATCCAGGGGGCGCGGTCGGCGATCACGGCGCCGGCTCCGCTCAGGCCGGCACCGCGATGCCGCGCTGCGAGGCCGGTCGGGCCAGGCAGCGCTCCAGCCAGGCGGTGACGTTGGTGAATCCGGCCAGGCCGAGCACCTCGCCGCCGCCGTAGAAGCCGCCGGCGGTGCGCACCCAGGGGAAGGTGGCGATGTCGGCGATGGTGTATTCGTCGTCCATCATCCAGGTGCGGCCGGCCAGGCGGCCGTCGAGCACGCCGAGCAGGCGCCGGGTCTCGGCGGTGTAGCGGTTGACCGCATAGGGGTCCTTGACCTTGTCGGCGGCGAACTTGAAGAAGTGGCCGAACTGGCCGAAGAACGGGCCGACGCCGCCCATCTGGAACATCAGCCACTGGATGCATTGCCAGCGCCGGGCCGGGTCCGACGGGATCAGCCGGCCGGTCTTGTCGGCGAGGTAGAGCAGGATCGCGCCGCTCTCGAACAGCGGCAGCGGCCGGCCGCCCGGCCCGTCGGGGTCGATCATCGCCGGAATCTTGTTGTTCGGGTTCAGCGACAGGAACTCCGGCGTCAGCTGGTCGTCGGTGGCGAAGCTGACCTTGTGCGCCTCGTAGGGCAGGCCGAGCTCCTCCAGCGCCACGGACACTTTGATCCCGTTCGGCGTGGCCAGGGTGTAGAGCTGGATGCGGTCCGGATGGCGCGCCGGCCAGCGCTTGGTGATCGGAAAGTTCGACAGGGAATTCATGGGGTTTTCCTGAAAGGCCAATGCGGGCAAGGGGGAACTGTCGGCGCGGACGCGACGGTCAAGCGCCGCATTAGCCCGGATGGCGCGCCGGCGCAATCCGGCAGGGGCGCCGGCTTCGGCCCGGTAGCCCGGATGGAGCGTCAGCGCAATCCGGGATGGCGGCGGCGGATGGGCCGGTCCCGGGTTGCGCTGCGCTTCACCCGGGCTGCGGGTGCGGTGCGAAGCACGGACCGTCAGTCCCTTGCAGCCAGTGCGGCGTGGGCGGCGGCGAGGCGGGCGATGGGCACGCGGTAGGGGAGCAGCCCGGTAGCCCGGATGGAGCGGTCGCGTCATCCGGGGAAGGCGGTGCGGCGGATGGGCCGGTCCCGGGTTGCGCTGCGCTTCACCCGGGCTACGGGTGCGGTGCGAAGGACGGACCGTCAGTCCTTGCAGCCAGCGCGGCGTGGGCGGCGGCGAGGCGGGCGATGGGCACGCGGTAAGGGGAGCAGCCCGGTAGCCCGGATGGAGCGTCAGCGCAATCCGGGATGGCGGTGCGGCGGATGGGCCGGTCCCGGGTTGCGCTGCGCTTCACCCGGGCTACGGGTGTGGTGCGAAGCACGGACCGTCAGTCCCTTGCAGCCAGCGCGGCGTGGGCGGCGGCGAGGCGGGCGATGGGCACGCGGTAAGGGGAGCAGGAGACGTAGTCGAGGCCGGCGGTCTGGCAGAAGGCGATCGAGGCCGGGTCGCCGCCATGCTCGCCGCAGATGCCGAGCTTGAGGCCGGGCCGGGCGGCGCGCCCCCGCTCCGCGGCGATGCGGACCAGCTCGCCGACGCCGTCGACGTCGAGCGTGTTGAACGGGTTCTTGGCAAAGATGCCGAGCTTCTCGTAGGCGCCGATGAAATGGGCGGCGTCGTCGCGGCTGATGCCCAGCGTGGTCTGGGTCAGGTCGTTGGTGCCGAAGCTGAAGAACTCGGCGGTCGCGGCGATGTCGGCGGCGCGCAGCGCGGCCCGCGGCAGCTCGATCATGGTGCCGACGTGATAGGCGGTGGCGCGGCCGGTCTCCGCCGCCACCGCCTGCGCCGCCCGGTCGACCACCGCCTTCATCCGGTCGAGCTCGGCCCGGGTGGCGACCAGCGGGATCATGATTTCGGGCACCACGACGACGCCCTCCCGCTCCGCCGCGGCCGCGGCCTCGAAGATGGCGCGCGCCTGCATCTCGTAGATCTCGGGATAGGTGATGCCGAGGCGGCAGCCGCGATGGCCCAGCATCGGATTGAGCTCGACCAGGGCGGCGGCGCGGCGGCGCACCTGCTCCGCCGGCACGCCGGCCGCGGCGGCGATCTGCTCGATCTCGGCCCGGTTGTTGGGCAGGAACTCGTGCAGCGGCGGGTCGAGCAGACGGATGGTCACCGGCAGGCCGTCCATCACCTTGAACAGGGCGTGGAAATCGTCGCGCTGCATCGGCGCAATCCGGGCCAGCGCGGCGCGGCGGCCGGCCTCGTCCTCGGCCAGGATCATCTCGCGCACCGCGACGATGCGATCGGCGTCGAAGAACATGTGCTCGGTGCGGCACAGCCCGATGCCCTCGGCGCCGAAGTCGCGGGCGACGCGCGCGTCCGCCGGCGTCTCGGCGTTGGCGCGCACGCCCATGGTGCGCAGCGAATCGGCCCAGCCCATCAGCATGGCGAAGTCGCCGCTCAGCTCCGGCAGCACGGTCGGGATCTCGCCGGCGAACACCTCGCCGGTGGAGCCGTCGACCGTAATCGGCTCGCCCTCGCGGATGACGGTGGCGCCGACCCGCATCTCGCCGGCCTTCTCGTCGATCCTGAGCTCGCCGGCGCCGGCGACGCAGGGCCGGCCCATGCCGCGGGCGACCAGGGCGGCGTGGCTGGTGGTGCCGCCGCGGGCGGTGAGGATCGCCAGCGCGGCGTGCATGCCGTGGATGTCCTCCGGGCTGGTCTCGGTTCGGACCAGGATCACCTTGCCGCCGGCGGCGGCGCGGTCGGCCGCGGTGGCGGCGTTGAACACGACCGCGCCAGATGCCGAGCCGGGCGAGGCGGCCAGCCCGCGGGTCAGCAGCCTGCGCGGCGCCTTCGGGTCCAGCGTCGGGTGCAGCAGCTGGT